>DATESP010000210.1:0-13215 GCA_035270645.1 Mobilitalea sp.
CATATATACCGGGATAGAGAAGACAATTGGTGAATCTATCATGCTCTTATATGCTGATGCTATCTTCTTACCCTCAGCCCAAGGTGCTTCAACATTGGTCATATATTGATGAAAATAGGTTGATGTAGGTGTTACATTGAACTTTTGCAGGTAAACCGTATCCTGTCCACGATTAATATAGCTCTTTCCAAGGAATAAAGCTCCTCCAACAATAGACTTAAATGGATTCGTCCAAGGGATTAGGTATGCCGCATTGTCAGCCGCATTCTTTGAACCCTTCCTCGCATATGTAAGACCATTCGCAATAGCGCCTCCACCCGGGCTATCATTGGCCCCGATATTATAGTAGTTATAGTACCCCTCATATCCCGCGTAGGTTCCTGATACACTGTTGCTAAGGGTAGCTGCTCCTGTAACTACTTCTTGCTTAACACGTGAAGCCAAATGATAAGGACTAACTCCAGAATATTCTGCTGCCCTAATAAAGGTTTCACTATATGTTAGGAATTGCTGGGTTCCATAATCGTCTAAGAAGGGGTATCCATTGTTATAAAGGGCTGTACCTTTTAATACATTCTCAACTCCTTGACTATTCTGATATTTGTTCTGGTATCTTAAAAGTTCAAATTGGAATACCTCTGTTTCATTCAAGAAATTCCTTGGATCCATATAATATTCAACTGCCGCCTTCGAAGCAGTTACCCAATAGGTACCGTCGTAAACAACGAATTTATCTTTTTTCCAGTCATAAGCTCCCTGGTCAAAGGATAACCATTCCACACTCTTTGAATTTGGAATTAGATTTTTTGCTGGAATGCTCTCTGAAGCTATAACAGTATTCCAATCTAATCCAGTCTGGTAGGATATAAACTCCCATTGTGGATATAATGCATGTAGCTTCCTCAGCGATTCCTTATAGCTTTCGGGAAAACCTTGATTACTTAATTCAACCTCAAAATCAAGGTTATTTGTATCATTATAAATCGGTCCCAAAGTGGGTACTGCTAAGGGCACCGGTGTAACAACAGGCTGTGGACTCCATGGATTTACAACATTTTCTGGAAGATTATCGGCTATGTAGATATATTCTGCTCGTACATACCCTTCCATATTAAAGTTAAATGTGATATTATACCAAGTATTGCCGTCTACACGTACTGATGAATTGACTGTAACTCGTGCACCACTACCTAATACAACCGGCTGAAAATTATTATCATATAAATATTCTGAAGAAAGCATTATGTTCTTAACTACACTTAGATAAATCGTATTGCAGACAAATCCATTCAATGAGGTACCTATATCATTATAAATTTGTATGTTAGCGATTTCTAAGATAGGACCTGGTGTCGGTGTTGGCGACGGCGTCGGTATCAGCGTCGGTGTCGGCGTCGGCGATGGCGTCGGTATCAGCGTCGGTGTCGGCGTCGGCGATGGCGTAGGTATCAGCGTCGGTGTCGGTATCAGCGTCGGTGTCGACGTCGGTATCAGCGTCGGTGAAACTATCGGTGTCGGTATCGGTGTCGGTATCGGCGTCGGTTCTACAGTAGGTGTCGGAGCTACTGTTGGTTTGGGTGCCTCTGTTGGTTTGGGTGCCTTCGTTGGTTTAGGTGTCGGTGTCGGCTCTTTCTCCGTAACCCGGAACTTGACCTGGTTAGCCAAAACAAACCCTGTATATTTCTTCTCCTCTAGAGTAAAGGTTATCTTAAACCATTTCTCGTTTGAGATTGTTATCTCATCAGTTATGGATATTGATTTATTCTTTTTTAATGAAATAATACTACCCTTTGTATTTTTTAGATATGTCGACTTGTTTCCTGCCGTTTTTCTAACCTTAACCTTATTGGTTGTAATATTTCCTTTCACTTTTGTATCTAACGCAAGCTTAACGTAAAGGCTTGAAGCATAGCCTGTCTTAGTGGTTCCCTCACTCTTAAACGATATTCCATACCATTTAGTGGCGTCACTAATCAGCTCATTGATAATAGTCACATTAGCTCCACTCTCTAACCCTGCTACCTTGGTGTAATTCGCCCCAGCACCACTTCTTACATTAAGAGAGTTAGCTGTAACCTTAGCCTTAAGTTTGTATACTTTCTTGATTATATCTTCTCCTGCTTCCTGGGTTGGTGTCCCCGTAGGCTTTGGAGTAGATGTTGGTTTTGGAGTAGGTGTTGGCTTTGGGGTGGGAGTCGGCTTTGGAGACGGAGTAGGTGTACCTCCACTGACTTCTACAAAGTCGCTAAGCACATAGCCTTTAATTGATTTACCATTAAAAGTTAGAGAGATGTAATACCAGTCCCCATCTGTCTCAAGGATGTTAACCGTCTCTCCCTTATTCAAGTACACATAGGTTTCCCCCATCAATATTTTATCCGAACTAGTAGAGGGGCCTGATCTGACATTAAGTGTATTGGCAGTTACTTTTCCTGTTTGTGCAGCCATTACATTATTGGGGTGTGCATATATAAAATTCTGAAGGATTATAGTTATCGTAATTAAAATAATCAGCCTTCGGCTATTGATCCGTTTTATCATAAAGTACAATACCCCTTTCAAAAGCAAGCTGCAAGTAAAGGTACACAAGCAAATCAATGATTTCAATCTGACTGAAAATTCCCTATCAGATTCTTCAAGTACTGTATTATTTTACAAAGGAACTATGGCACTTATGTGGCATTTACCGTATTTTTATCCTATAACCCGTCATCATATCTCATCAATTATACTTCCGATATCTTTTCTCATATACTTATTCTCAAAATCTATCTTGGTGGTTGCTTCATAAGCCTTCCTTCTGGCATCACTTAAGTCACTCCCCAATGCTGTAACCCCCATAACTCTTCCGCCGTTAGTAACGATTTGGTCACCTACCTGCTTAGTTGCCGCATGGTAAATATGATAGTCAGGCTTATTATTAAATGCTTCAAGACCTCTGATAGCAAACCCCTTATCATAGTGCTCTGGGTAACCCTTCGAAGCCAGAATGACACAAACGGCAGCATTATCTTCGAATACCAATTCTACTTGCTTCAATGTACCATCGATACAAGCTTCGAACACCTCTACAAGATCATTCTTCATTCTTGGAAGAACTACCTGTGTCTCAGGATCTCCAAAACGCGCATTATATTCAAGAACTTTTGGGCCATCCTTTGTCAGCATCAGACCTACGAATAAGATTCCGACAAACGGCCTTCCCTCTGCCTTCATCGCATCCATAGTGGGCTGATAGACATACTTCCTACAAAAATCATCTACTTCCTTTGTATAGAATGGGCTAGGCGAAATCGTACCCATTCCACCAGTATTTAAGCCCTGGTCCCCATCCTTGGCACGCTTATGATCCTGGGCACTGGTCATAGTCTTAATATAAGTCCCGTCACAGAATGCGAGTACGGATACCTCAGGTCCTGAGATAAATTCTTCAATAACCATCCTGTTACCTGCACTACCAAACTGCTTATCCTCCATGATGGCCTTAACGCCCTCTACCGCCTCTTTATAATCATTACAAATCAAAACTCCCTTTCCGAGTGCAAGTCCATCAGCCTTAAGAACAATAGGATAGGTACATTTCTTCAGATAGATTATCGCTTCAGAGGATGATGCAAAGGTTTCATATGCAGCTGTTGGTATCTGATATTTCTTCATAAGATTTTTTGAGAATACCTTGGAGCCTTCAATCATAGCTGCGTCTTTTGTGGGCCCGAAGACACGAAGTCCTCGCTTCTGAAACACATCCACTATTCCTCCAACGAGTGGATCATCCGGTCCGACAATAGTAAGATCAATACCTTCATTAACCGCAAAATCTGCTAGTGCCTCATGCTCCATGACTGTAATGTTCACGCACTCCGCAAATTCTGCGATACCAGCATTGCCTGGCGCACAGTAGATCTTTGTAGCCTTAGGGCTTAATGCCACCTTTCGTACAATTGCATGCTCCCTACCGCCACCACCTATGATTAAAATCTTCATTATGATAATTCTCCTTCTTATTTAAAATAAACAGATAACCAATTTATCTAAATCAGTCATCTGTTTTTTATTTTCATTATTTTTCTATTTTGACAACATGATCTTTAATTATAATTCTATTCTCTGCAATCAGACGCACCGCCTCTGGAAGAATGATCCACTCCGCCTGTTCCATTACTCTTTGTTGTAGTACCTCTGGAGTATCCTCTTGCTCAACCACAACCGGTTTCTGAAGAATAATCGGGCCTGTATCGGTACCTTCATCCACAAAATGCACTGTTGCTCCTGTAATCTTTACTCCGCGTGCAAGAACAGCCTCATGCACCTTCAGGCCATAATATCCTGCTCCGCAGAAGGACGGTATCAATGAAGGGTGGATATTAATTATTTTGCCGTTATAGCTTTGTATGATTTTCTTTGGGATAATCATTAGGAAACCAGCCAGTACAACTAAATCTACCGGATAACTTTCGAGTAGCCTTAAAAATGCATCTTCAAATTCACTGATGGAATCATAATCTTTTTTGGAAATTGCAGCTGTTGCTATTCCATGCTGAGCAGCCCTCTCAAGAGCGTAGGCATCCTTCTTATTACTGATGACAACCTCAATACTTACACCGGGCAGGGCATTCTGCTGAATCTGGTCAATCAGTGCTTGAAGGTTGGTACCTCCACCCGATACCAGGACAGCCAATTTTAGCATAAGCTGACTCCTTTCGTACCTTCCTTTGCCTCTCCAATAATAGATGCTTTTTCACCAGCGGCCTGTATTAGCTTAACTGCCTTATCTGCATCCTGCTTATCCACGACAATGATCATACCAAGTCCCATATTATAGGTATTATACATGATCTGTTGATCAATATCCCCATCCTTTTGTAGCATTCCAAAGATTGCAGGGATATCATAACTGTCTTTATTAATATATGCATGAATTCCCTCAGGAAGCATTCTTGGAATATTCTCATAAAAGCCACCACCCGTGATGTGGCTGCAAGCTTTAATATTTATGTTGCCATTACCAAGAGCTTTTAAAGCCTTAACATATATTTTGGTCGGTGTCAATAATGTATCACCCAAGGTAGCACCAAGGGATTCGTAGTAAGTATCCAGAGTCTCCCTCTGCATTCTAAAGACCTTTCTTACCAAGGAGTAACCATTACTATGGATACCAGAGGAAGCAATACCTATTAATACATCTCCCTTTTTAACGTCTTTTCCGGTAATCAGCTTTTTCTGATCAACAATTCCAACGGCGAAGCCCGCCAGATCATACTCATCTACTGGATAAAAGCCCGGCATCTCAGCTGTCTCACCGCCAATTAAAGCAGCTCCTGATTGTTTACAACCCTCTGCAACACCCTTTACGATTGTTGCTATCCTCTCGGGCTCATTTTTTCCACAAGCTATATAGTCAAGGAAAAATAGGGGTTCTGCTCCTGCACATGCAATATCATTGACGCACATGGCAACACAGTCAATTCCGATGGTATCATGCTTATCCATTAAAAAGGCTATTTTTAATTTAGTACCAACGCCATCTGTGCCGGAAACTAAGGTCGGTTGTTCCATGTTTTTGAAGCTTCCCAAGGAAAATGCACCAGAAAATCCTCCGATATCAGATAATACTTCCTTACGCATAGTGCTCATAACATGTTCCTTCATCATGCTCACTGCCTTATAGCCTGCTTCAATGTCTACTCCTGCCTTCTTATAGTCCATTCAAATACCTCCCTAATTAGAATTCCTCATCTGCGTTATGCCAACATTCTAGCATATTACTTTAGCTTTGTCGTTATAATTCAGCAGAAATTTACTTATACAATTTATTAATCAACCTTATAATTCACAAATTTACATGTCAAATGGAACATTTAACTCCAAAGTGCCCTCTAGGACAAATCTGCTGTCTTTAATAATCGGAATTACTGTGCCGTCCCCAAGACAGACGGAAATCTCTTGTATCTCATCATAGGGTAGTGTAATATCGGTATGGCAGTTAAAATAAGCCTTAGATGGTTCTGTTTTTCTAAGCGCAGATATTTCATTCTCCCTTGCTACGATTTCCTTACCATCCGCATTATATATCCTGCTATCCTCCATCATCTTGTAGCAGGTATCTCCAATTGCAAAATGAGGACCTGTCTTTTCCGCAATCAGAATCGGAAGCTTAGGTGCAATATCATATTTTCGACCCATCATATAAGCTGTGGTATTCGTTCCAATAGCAAACTCTCCGAGAGGCAGTGACTCATGATTAAATAACAGATTTTCCTTAATAAAGCTCTTATTCTTATCCTCTTCCTTAAAGTTACGACAATTGTAATCTGTAATCTGTCCATCTGTAAAGGTCAGCTCGAGTTCACGATACTCTAAGTCTCCCAGATATATCTTAGGTACATGCAAGACCCCGCTGGTTCCTGTTAATACCGGAGAAGTAAATACTTCACCAACAGGGATATTGACATCTGCCACACAATTCTCAAATATGGTTTCCCTACCCTTATCCTGAAGCACATACAGTTTTACCTTCATATCTGTGTGATTACTGCCCTTACCCTTAATCCGTACATATTCACCCTGATCGAGCACATCAATCATCTTCTGCTGTATTCTTCTATACAAATCATTATCTAGGTTATTCACCTTCACGGTATCTGCAAAGATAGCTTCAAAATCCTCGCCAATCTCCGGTACTGGATAAGAAATAATCGTGAAGGAGGTCTCATCCAACTTGAAATACTCATTCTGAAGAAGGCTGTCTTCACTATTGTATTCCACATATAATTTCTGCTGACGCTTATCCAGCTTTATAGCTTCCAGTTTATCCTCAGGAGCAAATAGTTCCTCTCCAAACACCTCTATTACGGCAGGCCCAGCATATTTACAGGTCTTTTCCTTGAATGCCTCCAAAGCAGTTTTACGGCTGGAAAGCTTATTCCTATAGAAAGCTTTATCAAAGAAGAGTCCGATATCAAACCTATGGTCATAATCATATTGTCTATTTGGGCTGGTAGCATGATAGCCAATCTTTAAGTGCTGTCTTTTGTTTACAGCATTATAAGCAGCTCGGAAAATAACGGGTTCCAGACCCAGTTTCTGAAAATTACGTATTGCAGCTCGAACTATCCGTTCAAACCCGATCTGGTATCTGATGTTTACGATAGATTTACTGCTTAAATCTAAACCATACGTAATAAAACCAAGAGCATACCCCTGCGTGTAAGTATCAGCCATCGCCTGTATCTGTTTCTCGGACTGTGTATTTAAGAATTTGGCAGTCTGTAGTTCATTATCAGAGATATAATCTCCAAACCTATACAGATAGCTATAATCCGATAAATCGGATTCCATGATGATATTCTTCGCGAAGGTATTGCCAGTATCAATCATTTCCTCAGTACGGTTAGCAACAAGAATACCACAGTAATCATTCATGAAATCATAAATAGCCCTCTTTACATCCTTATAAGTGAATTCATCCTCCCACTCATAATAATTATAGATTTGTATAAACAATTCCAAATAAATTGTAAGTTCATATAAATGGCCTTCATAGGCATATACAATCAGCCCTCTTAATTCTGTATACAGAAAGGAGAGAAGTTTACCATGTTTTTTTCCAAGCAGGCTGCAGGCAAAGGCCGGATTTGCATAGCTTGTACTATAGTTTTCTCCAATAATATCCTCATACAAGCTCCTGTTTAAGGCTTGATGTTCAGATAGAGAAAGATTATTGATATGATTTTCTGAGGCCATATCTGCTGTATTCTTAACCAACATAAGAAAAGCTGCTACTTTATGAAAATAATCCTTAAACGGTTCCTTTACCGTATCCTCCAGCTCTATTGCCTTGATTCGTTCCATAATCAGTATGTATCTCTCTAAAATATCATCCATTTCATCCTGTGAAAATATATTCATACTCATATTCGCTCCTATCCACATGTAATAATACCTGTTTTAATGTTATTTGTGTTATTTGTTCAGCTCCCAAAGCCTAAAATATAGACAACAATCATTACTATTGTCATACATCCATTAAGTATTGCTCCAATTAAAGGGAACCGGTAAAAGATATCTCTCTGCTTAAATGCTTTGTAGGAAAGTAGAAGTCCAAAAACAGCTAGAAACAGAAATATCAACCCGAGAAATCCCAAGAGTAATCCGCCCTTACCTTTCATAGAACCTGATACAGCGCTGATTGCTATGAAACCTATTACAACGACTATTCCAATCAAAGCTGACATTATTCCTATTTTCGAATTTCTTCTACCCGAAAAATGAATCATGTTTTTTTTCTTTTCAATTCTAAATTTCTTCATTTCCCCCTCCTTCTATTGATATGATGATGTCTGCGATATATTGAGTTGACGACTACAAATATAAGATATCCCAGTACTCCACCCAGGGTATTTAACAGAAGGTCATCCACATCAAATATACCTACCTTCAACAGCATCTGAATGACTTCAACTGCCAGACTGAAAAATAAACTCAATAGTGTTGTATGGAAAAACCCACGGTATTTCTTATCCAAAAGTGGAAGTAGAAATCCGAACGGTGCAAAAGCGATGACATTACCCATAATATTGACAGCAAAGCTCTCAAAGCCAAGTTTTTTACGGTATGTTATAAATCTTTTTATTTCCTTCAAAAACTCCAGATTATAGCGGTAGCCCTCGCCGATACAGTCCCTGCCATAACGTTCACTAAAAAAAAGAAAATAAAATAGTAGTATAATATATAGATAAAACACCAGCCAACCTGCCGATTTTAATTTTTTCTGAGTTGCTTCCTTCAATTCAATTCACCATATCCCGGATTTTATATATAGATTTTCCTCTGCGCTATAAAATATACCTAAAGCAGCCTATAATCTATATAGCAGTATCATTATAAAACAAATACAAAACCTAGTAAAGCATAGAATAGAATAATGATACTTCAATTGCGAATAATAGTTACTGTTCACTCGTACCTCGTCACAGCAACAATTATGCACACAAAGTGCAAAAAGAGCACTTTGGCGCATGAAGTTCTCGGGTTTTACTTGCGTAAAACACCTCGCGCTGACTAACGAGTGAACAGTAACGAATAATACCAATATGTTATATTCTGTATATATATTAGTTTTATGTAACTGTTCAGTGCCTTCGCAGTTACATGGCATCTTACGATGCCTATGCACACAAAATGGATAAAATACATCCATTTTGGCGCTGACTCACTCGAATCCACTACGTTATTCTCGGGGGTTCTGAATAGTTACAGCTTTATATTCCTTGCATAGGATAAATCGGGTTGATAACACTAAAACTCGCACATACTAACATGAAACGAGGTGTTTTATATGAAAACTTTTGAACAGCTATATGAGGAACTGTTAGAGGCTACCGCTAAGAATAACGAGGAAACCTATCTACAGTCTTTGGATCCCTACGATGCGCATCAGCTTGACTGTCTTCTTCATCCTAAGAAATATCCTCTGGTGTGGCATACTGGTAACTGTGAGTGTTCTGAGGAAGAGCAACACTGTGTAAAGGTCTGCCCTTTTCACGCAATTCATCCTGACGAGACAGGTGAGCTAAAAATTGATGAAGATTTATGTGCCGGCTGTTCTTATTGCATTCAGGAATGCCGCGCAAAGAAGCTTACCAGCAGCAAGGATGTCATCCCCGCACTACAGGCAATCCGCTCCAACAAGAATCTTACCTATGCCTTGATTGCTCCTGCTTTCCTGGGACAGTTCAGCAATGATGTAACGCCTGGCCAGCTAAGAAATGCATTAAAACAAATTGGCTTTGACGGAATGATTGAAGTAGCACTGTTTGCAGATATTTTGACCTTAAAGGAAGCTTTGGAATTCGATAAAAACATAAAGACGGAGCAGGATTACCAGCTTACTAGCTGTTGCTGTCCAGTCTGGATTTCTATGATACGTAAAATTTATCACGGTCTGGTACTCCATGTCCCCCCTGCGGTATCTCCTATGATAGCAAGTGGTCGTGCCATTAAAATCATGCATCCAGACGCTACGACTATATTTATCGGTCCTTGTCTAGCCAAGAGGGCGGAGGCACGAGAAAAGGATATTGCCAATGCTGTAGATTATGTCTTAACCTTTCAGGAAATCCAGGACATATTCAATGTGATGGAGATTAATCCTGCCGAGATGAAGGACAGTGAACGTGACCACTCCTCAAGGGCTGGCCGGATCTATGCACGTACCGGAGGAGTCAGTGAAGCGGTATCCCTAACCTTGGATCGTTTAAATCCAAATAGGAACATCTCCATCCAAACCAAGCAGGCCGATGGTATACCTTCCTGTAAGGCTATGATAAATGATCTGCTTGCCGGGAATATAGAAGCAAATTTCTATGAAGGAATGGGTTGCGTCGGTGGTTGCGTTGGCGGTCCCAGAGCCTTAATCCCCCATGAACTCGGCAGAGAGCATGTTGAAGAATACGGAAATTCAGCAACTTATCCTACTCCAATTGACAATCCCTATGTCATCGAACTTCTCCACCAACTCGGTTTAGATACCGTGGAAAGCCTACTCGAGAAGAGTGATATATTTACTAGAAGTTTTGGTTAAAGGATACTGCTATGCGGCATCTCAAAACCCAGAATAGTCTTAAATAGTAATTAGCTCCCTATCCAATTGACAGGGAGCTAATTATTATTAAGCTATTTTCCGATCTGCATATCACATTCAAGAATATGGTGAACTAGCCAGTTGTTAAGATAATCTAGTAGTTCTAGGATTATCTCCTTCTGTTTTTCATCAATTGTATCCAAGTCATATTCAGCCATCTTTTCAATAAACTCATTATGTTCCATCTTCTGGGTAAATATCTTTCGATATCCGATGCTGGCCATATATTCCTCTTCATTTTTAAAATGAATTGCTGCATACTCTTTTAATTCCATCAAAATGTCGACTATATAGTCATATTTATCATGAATAAACTCATCCATCATAACTTCATATGCCCTATCTGCTATTTCAAAAAGCTTCCTGTGTTCATTATCAATAGCTGCGATACCTGTTTTAAATTCGTCCTTAAATTCGTACATAATAATCTCCTTTTTATCAAAGTCTGCAAACCTTGGACCATGGGCACATTTGCCGTATAAAGATGTCAACATATATTAAAATGCTCCCAGATATATGTTTTTTAATCCTCTAGGAGCATTTCAACCAAACTATAATAACTGTTCAATACATGATCTGAATTGTCACAAATAATAATTCATTAATTCAAATTAATAATACACTGTTGCGGTTAATGGACCTTGCAGCGCCGTAGCCATGTTCCCATCAAGATCACTAATCTTATTTTCCAGAATATCAATTTTTAAAGCAGAATTATTCTGAGGCATTCCACTTAAGGTGATAATGGCGCTTTTATCGGATATAGTAACTACAGGCTCGTAAGCAGGGGCAGTATAACCTATTGGTGTTACCTTGACTTTCATGCTTCCCTGAATCTGTTCATTAAAATTAATCCTAACAGCATTATTTTTGCTATCATATACGATGTTGGTATATATTGGCTTCTTATTTTCCCTTAATAAAATCTTAGTAGTATATGGGCTCATCGCAGAATAGCTTCCATTATAGCCAATTATACCGGAAATAGTAATGGGGCGTTCCACGGTAATATCAATCGATCCTTCTATTACATGAAGAGTAACGATAGCTCCACTACTCTTATTATTATCGGTAACCTCTGCAGACGATATAATCACACCAGGAATCGAATAATTACTAACTGTCTGTGCACTTATTACATCTACCATATATGTGAACTTAACTGTAATCTCACTTAGGTTTGTCGGGGATTGCATAATCGGGTAAGGTGGTGGAAGCTCTAAAGATTCGCCTCCGGTGTTACTGATGCTTATATCCTTGGGCAAACTGTAATTTCTGAAGTTATCCAAAACAAATGCCTGATCCAGTGTAAAGGTATATTTACCCAGAGATAACATATTGCTTATTTGCAGTTTAATAACCTTATTGTCTGTAGATTCAAGCTTTACATAGTTTATTAGGGTTCCTGATTTAATCTCATCCGTAATCGTTACTAATCTAGAATTGAAGACACCGGAATTTGAAGCTAATATGACCTCTTTATTATAGGTCAGTGTTAAGATATTAGTAGCTGCATCGAATTTATAGGACATACATACCGGATTTGCCCTATCAACATCGAAGCTTATACCCCTCGATATCATAGTATTTGAGGATATATCAGTTCCTTCTAAATTATAACTTCTCCAATGGCCTATAGAAATTGTCTGGTAACCGGATAACAGCGCGTCATTCTCGCTTAAGGTAAAGTTCACGCGTTTATTATCATTTACATCTACAACACCCATCATATTGGAACCGTTGCTCAATAGTGCCATACCTCCATGCTCTATCGCCTTCGTGAAGGTCGCCGTAATCGTCCTATATCCGCTTCTTTCTACACTCATTAGGGAAGCATTCGGTTTTTTGTCAATGTTCGTAGTTAAATTTGCGCTCATAGTATAATTTTGTGGATAATTTCCCGACAGATCTTTAATACCGGTTAATATAACCGTGAATTGCTTACCAAAATCAGTACTAGTTATTTTAGAAAGGTTAATAGATAATGATTTCTTATCTTCGCTTGCAATATAATTCTGTGTATTATTTAATATGGCATATGTATTCTGATCTGCTGCTATTGTTGTATAATTGCCGTATGTAGGAACTAGTGTTGCATTGCTAACCACTAAATCAGTGAAATCAATCGATTCATTAAAACGCAAGGTAACAATCATTCCGGTGTCATCTTGCTCAGATGCTATTATTACAGGAGGCATATTATCCTTAAAGGATACAGCTCTATAATCTGGCTTTATAGCCACACCAGACATCGTTCTAATTGCACTGATAAAGCTAATATTATATTCTCCGTCAAACATATTAGAGGCAGTAATCATCAATGTTTTTAAATCGGGAGAGAGACTTGCTGTAAATGTACCCGGATCCTTCGCGGATACTCCTTTAATGTCCTTCTTCATCGTAATAGAAATATTCTCGGACAGTTTATTATTAGTAGTTATTAATGTAGCTCTGTCCATAGGACTATCAAAAACAACTCTTATTTCATTTGAAGTAATGATTTCTGCAGAAGTCACAGCAGCAGTAGGTCCTACAACTTCAATGATAATTGCATCATCTACTGTACCGTTCAT
>DATESP010000211.1:0-4115 GCA_035270645.1 Mobilitalea sp.
CGATAATAAGGACAGCAATATAACTGATGGTACAGATGATTTAAAGGATACTCTGGATACTGATGCAAAAGAGGGTGATGACTCGGTTACAGGAGGAGAAGACACCTCATCCATTGATGAGACAGATATTGGTAATGATAAGGTTACGATCAAGGAACAGGTCTTATTTGACAAGGAAAAGATAAAAATAACCGCAATATCTATGGAAGAGGACATATTTCTTGGACCCAATATCAAGCTGATGATAGAAAATAATGGAGATACTGATGTGACAGTACAAGCTCGTGAGCTATCCATTAACGGATTTATGATTGAGCCTGTCTTCTCCACAGAAGTAGCAGCAGGTAAGAAGTCAAATGATTCTCTAGCATTCTATGCTGAGGATTTAGAAGCAAGCGGAATAGACAAGATTGCATCAATAGAACTCAAATTTGATATTTTTAGTACGGAAACCTGGGATACACTTGTGGAATCGGATGTCATTATCCTGGAGACCTCGATAAAGGGAAAGTATGAACAGAAATATGATACCTCAGGAAAAAGTATTTATGATGATAATAATTTCAAGATAATAGATAAAGGGCTGGATATTAGCGATGAGATTATGGGCCCACAAATCAGACTCTATATAGAAAATAATTCAAATGAAGGAATCACAGTTCAAGTCAGGGATGTATCTATCAATGGATTTATGATTGAGCCGGCCTTCTCAAGGGAGATATCTCCAGGTAAGAAAGCAAATGACGGGATATCCTTTTGGGATCTTGAGGAGAGCGATATTGAAGAAATAACAGATGTGGAGCTAAAATTTGACATCTTTAATACTGAGAGTTGGGAAACTATCGTTGAGACAGATGTTATAAAACTTGAATATTAAGATTGATATTATAAGAGTGTGGCTTAGATATATCAAAAACATGATTTAGAAAGAAGAAAAACATGGGTATCACTATGACTAGAGATAACCATGTTTTTCTTTTCGCTAGATTACAACTGCTACATCCCCTCAGTAATGGAGGTATAGTGCTATATAGTAAAGCCTAGCACGGAATGTAAATATCACGATGCTTTATATGTTTAGGATAACATGCTCATTGGCATATTGCAGGCTAATGTCTGCAATTGCCATACACATAGCGAAAAATGAGAGGATTATAATCAGCGCAAATGCAGTCTTGTCGTAGATCAATCGGTCTTGGGTCTGATGGAAATTAGATAACAATATCTCTATTCCCAGCGATATAAAGGTTAATGGCCATAGCTTGAATATGACTTCATATGAGAGCTGAGGGAAAAAAAGTCTCATGAGAAACATACCGCCGAATAAGATTAGCATGGCTCCCAGAGTAATAGTTCCAACTTTGTGTTGCTTCATTTTATTATACCTCCTTTATCTTCAAGGATATTATTCTTTTCATTCATATCCAACTCCTTCTTCTTACCACTAATTAAGTAGAAGCCTAGGGCAATGATAGCGCAGCCAATAAAGAGTTGCGGGAAATAGTGGCCAAATGAATACATGGCATTACGTAAATCGAAGGGAAGAAAATATTCCACTAAGCCATACACATTATTCCAAAGTACAGATACTCCGATAATAATTAATACTAGAGCTAATAGCTTATGGTATTTATTTTGAAGAGATTTTAATTTAGTTGAATTAAAATCAGGTAATACGATATATTCATCCTTCACAGTCATAAATAATTCATCCGGCATGGCACGTAGATTGTGAACTTCAAAAAAACTATAGAACCATAGTACGGGCATGCCAAACATCAGGGCCCCCATATTGAGCCAGACTGAAAAAAATATTAATCCCCAAAACATTAGCATAAGACTCATACCTTTTTTCATAAAACCAATATACATTTCACCTGCTCCTGGGATTAAGGAGCATATAAATGCTAAAAAACTACTTTTCTTTCTTTGCATTATTATTTACCTCCGTATTCATGATGATATTAGAAAATTTTGATAAACTGTTACTAAGGGCGTCCATATTATCTCTTAGGTTATTGGTAAAGGAAGAACTAGTTGAGATTTTTATAGCTGACTCTGGTGGACGTACAGATTCAGCAGTCTGACCATTTCCAAAATTTAAGGTGAGTAGAAGCAACAGTAACGCACCTAGGGTAGCAGTGCCGACCTTCAAACTGTACAATAGAAGTTGCATCTGCTTTGAGGCATCCTTAGCCTTCTGTACAATTTGTATTCTGGGACTTTTAACTGCATTAAGAATATTTTCCTTCATATCAGGAGGTGCACTAACCATATCTTTTGTAAAGCTTTCTGCAAACAACCCCGAACAGAAATCACAGGAGCAGATATGTGTTAGAAATTCTTCTGTATCTTCTGGAGTCAGTATATTAAGTTGAAATGCAATTATTTTTTCCTCAGATATATGAGTATGTTCCTTCATTAATCTGCCTCCTTCCTGTATTTTATCTGTAGCATAGCTTTCGCACGATAGATCTGGGTCTGGACGGTTTTTAACTTTATTCCAGTCTTTTCTGCTATCTCTGTCGGCGGTAAATCTCGGTAGAAGTAATCTAAGGCCATTTCACGATATGGCGGCTTCAAAAGGCAACATCGTTCATACAGCTGTTTCTTTACTTCGTTTTCCAAAACACTGTCTTCTGGGGAAGGCTCCCTGTTCCTTTGGACAATAAAATACTCATCCTCAGTGGGTATACTTTGCCGGTCTGATCTCTTGAGATAATCCAGACACTTATTCGTAGCAATCCGACAAAGCCAAGCTTTCTCATGCTGTCGGTCGAAGGTGGTTAAATGCTTATAGGCGGATAGAAAGGTATCTTGGGCGAGATCCTCAGCATCAAAGTAATCTTTCACTATTTTGATACAGACAGTGAAGACTAAATTCTGATATGTATCAATCAGGTGTTCATAATATTGATCAGTACTAATTTGTCCCGCCTCCCTTCGCCCTTCTCTATCTATAACGATACAGAAATCTATTTGTCTTCAAGTATATCATGAATATTGTAAATAATTTATTATTTCTATATAGTGTTATAAAAGCATAAATGTTGTAAGTTATGTCTAGTTATGTTAATTTATAAGAATAAGGTCTTAGCCACGAAGAGACCCAGAATGGAGGATATGAGCGTATTAGGCATAAGCCATGCTCATCAGAATACTATGGAGACAATGGAATATATTATTAAGACAATCGAGACATTGGTGAATATACCGAGTCCCTCCGGATTTACGAAGGAGGTAATGGAATTTGTAAGAAGTGAAGCAGAAGACTTTGGCTATCCGTGCCAATCTAGCCATAAGGGCGGTTTGGTGATATCTATACAAGGTAAAAGTGACGAGATCTTAGGATTGTCAGCCCATGTGGACACCCTTGGGGCCATGGTGCGCTCGATTGATAAGGAGGGTACACTTAAGTTCACTCTGGTTGGTGGATATACGATGCACAGTATTGAGGGAAGCTATTGTAAAATTCATACCCGTGATGGCCGCGTCTATAGTGGAACCATACTGATTAAAAGTGCTTCTGTCCACAGCTATGATGATGCGAAGACCATTGAGCGTACGGACAGAAATATGCTAATCCGAATTGACGAGATAGTGGAGAACAGGGAGGATGTTCTAAAGCTTGGGATTAACAGCGGAGACTATATCAGCTTTGATGCGTTATTTCAGTATATGGATAAGGGCTTCATAAAATCCAGGCATTTAGATGATAAGGCATCCGTTGCTGTTCTACTTGGTATGCTAAAGGAGATATCCGAAGCAAAATTAGTCCCACCTAAGAATCTGAAGATACTAATCAGTAATTATGAAGAGGTAGGCTATGGAGCAAGCTGGGTACCGGAAGAAATCACCGAACTCATCGCGGTAGATATGGGAGCCGTTGGGGATGACTTAAATGGTTCTGAATATAAGGTATCAATTTGTGCCAAAGATTCCTCTGGCCCATATGATTATGAAGTGACAAACCGTCTGATCAGCCTAGCGAAAGAAAATCAGATTGACTATGTTGTTGATATCTTTCCACATTACAGCTCCGATGTATCCTCAGCATTGCGCGGCGGGAATGATATAGCTGGTGCATTAATTGGACAGGGTGTCCATGCCTCCCA
>DATESP010000212.1:0-8787 GCA_035270645.1 Mobilitalea sp.
TCACGGGAGAGGGTCAGTAATGTAGTGGTAATGGGTACCGGTGAACCACTCGATAACTATGACAATCTAATGCGCTTTCTCAGAATACTTACCGATTCGGAAGGCATCAATATCAGTGCGAGGAATATTACTGTATCTACCTGTGGTATACCGGATAAGATTAGGGCTTTAGCAGAGGAAGGACTTCCGATTACACTGGCCCTATCCCTACATGCTCCAAATGATGAGATACGTAAGAAGCTAATGCCAGTAGCAAGGCAGTATGAACTTAGTGAAGTTATGGAATCTTTCCGTTATTATTATGAAAAAACAGGCAGAAGATTAACCTTTGAATATAGCTTAGTAGAGGGGGTTAATGATGCAGAGGAGCATGCCAAGGAGCTAGCTGCATTGGTGAAGGGATTAAATTGTCATATTAACTTAATTCCTGTAAACCCCATAAAAGAGAGGGATTATCACAAATCTAAAAGTCAACAAATACAAAATTTCAAAAATATACTTGAAAAATACAGAATTAATGTTACTATTAGAAGAGAAATGGGCTCGGATATTGATGCGGCCTGTGGGCAATTACGAAAGAGTTATATTGACACGCATAAAGATTGACTACATGATGTATCATGGGGAAGAGAAAAGCTTTCTCGAGGATCTGATTAGTTAAAGAAATCAATACTTTAAAAGGAAGGCTCATAGCTGTGAAAGAGCATATATACGAAGGATTAGTCAGTAAATCAGGTATTTTGTATTCGGGTGGAGCAGGGAGGTGCAGGCTTGAAAGCATTTTCAATAACTGATATTGGGGAACATCGTAGAATAAATCAGGATTATGTCTTTTGTGAAGAAAACGCTATTGGTAATCTGCCAAATATATTTATTGTTGCAGATGGGATGGGCGGTCATAATGCTGGAGACTATGCTTCAAGATTCTGTGTGGAGTTTTTTACGAAAAAGATTAGGGAAAGCAGTCAGACATCGCCGATTGCTATGATAGAGTCAGCCATAGCCGAGACTAATGAGGCTCTGCGTGGTAAAGCACAGGAGCAAAGCGATCTTGAGGGAATGGGCACCACATTTGTGGTTGCTACGATATTTGGAAATGAAATGTTTGTGGCTAATATTGGCGACAGCAGACTGTATGTTATTGGCAAGGTAATAAAGCAGATTACAGAAGACCATAGCTTGGTTGAAGTAATGGTAAAGACCGGAGAACTTAACCGAGAGCAAGCAAGGGTTCATCCAAATAAGAACATAATTACCAGAGCGCTTGGCGCGAACGAATCAGCTCAACCGGATTTTTTTGAAGTGAACTTAGAAGAAGGGGACACTGTACTTATGTGCTCGGACGGACTGTCAAATATGTTGGAGGACGAGACGATCGAACAGATTATAAAGGAAAAATCCGATGATTTAGAATTGGCTGCAGCAACGCTAGTGAAGTGTGCCAACGAGAATGGTGGAAAAGATAACATAGCAGTAGTGATAATAAAAGTTTGAAGAAGAGGTGAGAGACCATGTTAAAACCGGGTGCAATTATCAGTGATAGATATGAAATAATTGATAATGTCGGTTCAGGCGGAATGGCTGATGTCTATAAGGCAAAGGATCAAAGGCTGAACCGTTTTGTTGCCATTAAGGTGTTAAAAGCAGAGTATTCCAGTGATAGAAGCTTTGTGAACAAATTTCGGGGAGAAGCCCAGTCTGCAGCAGGACTTTCTCACCCCAATATTGTAAATGTATATGATGTCGGAGACGATAGTGGATTACATTACATTGTCATGGAATTAGTGGAAGGAATAACACTAAAGCGTTTTATTGAAAGAAAGGGTAAGCTTGAGGTAAAGGAAGCTGTCGGTATCACAATACAGATTGCCCAAGGAATGGAAGCTGCTCATGATAACCATATTATTCATAGGGATATAAAGCCTCAGAACATAATCATTTCAAGAGAAGGTAAGGTTAAGGTTACTGATTTTGGTATTGCCAAAGCAACCAATTCCAACACTATTACCTCCAATGCCATGGGATCAGTTCATTACCTGTCTCCTGAACAGGCCAGAGGTGGTTATAGTGATGAGAAGAGTGATATATACTCCTTAGGTGTTACTCTCTATGAGATGCTTTCTGGAAAGGTACCGTTTGCAGGGGATAATACCGTATCGGTAGCACTTCTTCATATCCAAGGAGAAGCGATGGGACTCAGAGAATTGGATCCTAGCATCCCGATTAGTGTAGATAAGATAGTTCAGAAATGTATGCAGAAGAGACCGGAGAGAAGGTATCATTCCGCTTCTGAACTTATTTTAGATTTAAAGAGGGCAATTGCTAATCCAGATGGAGACTTTGTACAAATTCCAGCATTTGTTGCTTCTGATTCACCTACAATAAATATTTCTGATGATTTAGGAAAGATTAAGAATGGAACATATCTGGATGAAAGCATGCAAAGCATGGTAAATCCCAAGTTGAATATATCTGATGATGATGATGAGTTGGATACAATTGACTCTAAATTTGATAAGTTTATGACGATAGGAACTATCATTGGTATCGTTATTTTAGGTATTGGTATAATAATACTCGTAATTTGGTTTTTATTTCCGAGAGGTGATGATGGAGGTAAGAATAAAGAGAACCCAGGTGCGACATTAGCGCCTACCTCGGCACCGACTTTAACTCCGACACCTATCATTGATTCGTCCATAGAAACGTATAAATTTCCTTATGTTTTAGGATATACGAAGGAAGATGCAGAAACAATTATTAAGGCTAAGGATGAAGATGCTTTTATAACCTGGAGAGATGGCTACTCAGCTGAGTATAAAGAAGGCCAGGTAATGTCTCAATACCCTGAAGCAGATAGAGATGCGGCAAAGGGACAAGATGTCATTATATATCTTAGTATTGGACCAGAATCCTTTGTTATTCCTTATGTTTATGGCTTAACTGGAGCTCAAGCAGAGAAGAAGCTTGAGGATGACTATGGTTTAAAGACAATATCTGATTATCAGTATAGTAATTTGATTGAAAAAGACAAGGTTATAGAAACCGATCCTGCGAAAGATTCTATGGTTGTAGAGGGTGATACAATTAAGATTATCATTAGTATGGGACCTGAGGTAATCTCTGTACCGGATTTGGCTGGTAAAACGGAGGAAACTGCAAAGGAAATTCTGGAAGGACAGGGATTGGTATTAGGTAAAGTATCCCATGAAACTTCTGATACAGTTCCCGAGGGACAGATATTCTATCAGAGTACTACAGCAGGCTTAACTGTAGATAGAGGCACTGTAATTGATGTCTCAATAAGCAAGGGACCTGCAAATATAGTACCTATAGAAGAAGTCGGTGGAAGTGGAGTTATAAGTTATAAAGCATATCTTAGGATAGGGGATGAAACATACAACCCGCTTCTTGAAATGAGTGATGGCGAAGCAGAATGTATCTTTGAACTGATACAGGGTGAAATGCAATCTGAGATTGGTCAACCCGAAATGCTTAGTATTAACGATTTCCCTCTTGATTTAGAGATTGAGGGTGAGAGCACTGAACCCGGCGAAGTTAGATTATTTATAAACGGTGATCCGTATATAAGACCTGGCGAGACAGAGCAATTTGTCTGGATTGTTAATTTTACAGCAGTGGAGGACTAACTTGAGAGGCAAGATAATCAAAGGTATAGCTGGCTTTTATTATGTTCATGTGCCAGCAGATAATACACTCTACGAATGCAAAGCAAAGGGAATCTTCCGCAATCAGAAGCTGAAGCCTCTGGTAGGCGATGACGTAGAGATAGATACCAATGATCAACCGAAGGGAAAGGGAATTATCTGTAACCTCCTTCCAAGAAGAAATGAATTAATCAGGCCGGCAGTAGCAAATATTGATCAAGCAATGATTATATTTGCGGCTGCGGAGCCTACTCCAAATTTAAATCTCTTAGATCGTTTTTTAATAATGATGCAAAAGCAGAAGATAACTACGGTAGTCTGCTTTAATAAGATTGATATCGTAACCCAGAAGGAGTTATCCTTGCTTATGGATACCTACCTTCTTTGTGGGTATCAGGTGATTTGTACTAGCATGTTAAAAGCTGATGGTCTTGCGGACATTGCGCAGTCGATGCGGGGAAAGACTACAGTACTTGCAGGACCTTCTGGAGTTGGAAAATCATCCCTAATCAATCAGATAAAACCCGAAGCCAACATGGAGACGGGAGTTGTTAGTGAGAAGATAAAGAGAGGAAAGCACACTACTAGGCACTCCGAATTGATCTATGTGGAGGAAGACACTTATGTCATGGACACGCCAGGTTTCAGTTCTCTTTATATAAATGAGATAGAGAAGGAAGAGCTAAAGGATTATTTTGTAGAGTTTAGAGAGTATGAGGAGAAATGTAGGTTTATCGGTTGCGTGCATCTGAATGAACCAGACTGTGGAGTTAAGAAAGCTCTGCAGGAAGGTAAAATTAGCTCTATTCGCTACAATAATTATAAAGAACTATACCAGGAACTAAAGGATATAAGAAGGTACTAAGCAGAATTAGTAGATATTAAGCAGAATAATTGATACTAAGTTGAATAAGAAGAATATTAATTTAATAGAATAGTAATTAACTGATAAAGCACGATAGCGTGCTTTTTACTTAGACACAATTCAATTGACAGAAGCGGAGGTTAATTTATGATTAAACTGGCACCTTCAATATTAGCAGCTGATTTTAACATATTAGGAAAGCAAATCACAATGGTTGAGGACGCAGGAGTTGAGTATCTTCATATCGACGTTATGGATGGCAATTTTGTACCAAGTATTAGTTTTGGAATGCCGGTGATTGCTTCAATAAGAAAGAATTCCAAACTTGTTTTTGATGTTCATTTAATGCTTGAAGAACCAATCCGTTATATAAAGGCTTTTAAGGAGGCTGGAGCTGATATTATTACAGTCCATTATGAGGCTTGTAAAGAACTACACAAGACTATTATGCTGATTAGAGAATTAGGTTTAAGGGTAGGAGTATCATTAAATCCTGAGACTGGCATAGAGGTGCTTGATGATGTAATTAAAGATATAGATATGGTACTTATTATGAGTGTAAATCCAGGCTTTGGAGGACAAGCTTTTATTCCGGTTACTTTAAAGAAGATCAGGGACCTTAGAGAAAAGGCTGATATGGCAGGAGCTCATATCGATATAGAGGTTGATGGTGGTATCACAACTGATAATGTTTTGGATATAATCGAAGCAGGTGCCAATATCATCGTATCGGGCACTACGGTATTTTCAGGTGATATCATCACTAATATTGCAGGATATCATAAAATTTTTACTCAATTTGAAAATAATAAATAACTATTCAGAACCCCGAGAATCACGCAGTGGATTCGAGTGAGTCAGCGCCAAAATGGATGTATTTTATCCATTTTGTAGTGCAAATGTAACTGTGAAGGCACTGAACAGTTACAATAGTAATTGCAAATAATCAGAGGAAACCGGGTGATTCTATGGCTGAAACAGATAATATCAGTAAGGTACTAATTATAACCGGTGGACAGATTGATGAGGTTTGGCTTAAAACGCGTATATCTAGCCAGGATTATTCCAAAATCATTGCAGCGGATCATGGTTTATTGGCTTGCGACAGATTGGGGCTTTCACCGGATTATATCGTCGGGGATTTTGATTCTGTTCCGGAAGAGATTCTTAATAAATATAGAAAGACATCTATACCGATAAAAACTTTTCCCAGAGAGAAGGACAAAACAGATACTCAGATTGCAATTGAACTTGCCTTGAGCTATAATGCAGTGAGTATAGAACTAATCGGAGCGATGGGAAGCAGATTTGATCACACACTTGCAAATGTGCATCTCTTACTTGCGCCTCTACAGATAGGCGTTGAGGCCTGTATACTTAATATGAATAATAAGATTTACCTTAAGAAAGATGAATTTATAATTCAGAGGGAGGAGCAATACGGCGACTTTGTCTCACTTCTACCTTTCACAGAGAGGGTAGAGGGTCTGACCTTAAGGGGATTTAAATATCCGTTAGATAGCATCATAATGGAGGCCGGTAACAGTCTGGGAATAAGTAATGTGATAATAGCGGATGTGGCGCAGGTTGAATTTAACAAGGGGATTCTGCTTGTTGTTGAATCGAGGGATTGAAGCACCTAAGTGTTAATAGAATTGGAATTTAGGAAGGATGACACAAATGAAACTAGGTATAGTAGGTTTACCCAATGTAGGAAAAAGCACATTATTTAACTCATTAACTAAAGCAGGAGCGGAGTCGGCAAATTATCCCTTCTGTACTATAGACCCCAATATCGGGATTGTAGCAGTACCGGATGAAAGACTTCAGGTATTGGGAGATTTATACCAATCGGAGAAGATCGTTCCGGCTATTATTGAATTCGTAGACATTGCAGGTTTGGTTAAGGGGGCATCCAAAGGCGAAGGCCTTGGGAACCAGTTTCTTTCCACTATCAGGGAGGTAGACGCTATTGTTCATGTAGTCCGCTGCTTTGATGACACTAATGTTATTCATGTAGAAGGTTCAGTTGATCCTTCACGTGATATAGAGACAATTAATTTGGAGCTAATTTTCTCGGACATGGAGATATTAGAACGACGCAGATCCAGAACACTTAAGGGAGTCAAGAATGATAAAGCCCTTGCGAAGGAGACAGAGCTTATAGAACGTCTGATCGCTCATCTAGAAGAGGGTAAGATGGCAAAGAGCATAGAGGTAGATGAAGATGAGGAGAAAGAGCTTATTGCTAGCTACAATCTTCTCACCGCAAAGCCTGTAATTTATGCTGCTAATGTTAGAGAAGAAGACTTGGCTGATAATGGTGAAAACAATGAATATGTTAAGGTTGTCAATTCGATAGCAGCAGCTGAGCATTCAGAAGCCTTTGTAATATGTGCACAGATTGAACAGGAAATTGCTGAGCTTGAAGAAGATGAGAAAAAGATGTTCTTAGAGGAACTGGGACTGAAGGAGTCTGGACTGGAGAAATTAATTACAGCCAGCTATCGAATACTCGGCCTGCTTAGTTATCTGACCGCTGGTCCGAAGGAAACGAGGGCCTGGACTATAGAAATGGGTACGAAAGCACCTCAGGCAGCCGGTAAGATCCATACAGATTTTGAAAGAGGCTTTATTCGCGCTGAGATTGTTAACTATCATAATTTGGTTGAATGCGGAAATTATAATGCGGCCAGGGATAAAGGTCTTGTACGCTCTGAGGGGAAGGAATATATTGTACAGGATGGTGATGTCATCCTATTCCGCTTTAATGTATAACATCCTGAGCTAGGTAGAGCTTTAATTGATATAAAAGGATAAGATACTATAATCTCAGAGGGAGTGGAGGGAGTACAAATGCTTTTAGCGAATGGAGTGGCAACGGATATCCTGTTTCCAAACTTGGGAATTGAGTTGAGAAATGTACCTTCGGGTTTTGATGTATTTGGTTATCATATTGCATTTTATGGAGTGATGATTGGATTAGGAATGCTTAGCGGATGGCTGATTGCTGAGTGGATGGCTAAGAGAACTGGTCAAAATACTGAGATATATATGGACTTTGCTTTGATTGTTATTGTAGTATCAGTTATATTTACAAGACTGTTTTATGTGATTTTTTCCTGGGACGAATTCAAAGACGACCTTCTCCAGATCTTTAATCTACGAAGTGGTGGGCTTATGATATATGGAGGCATCTTTGGGGCAATACTGACAGCCTACGTATATACAAAAGTGAAGAAATACTCCTTTTGGTTGCTTGTTGATACTGGCTGTATAGGTTTGATTTTAGGTCAGATTATAGGACGTTGGGGGAATTTCTTTAACAGAGAAGCTTTTGGAAAATATACTAATGGACGCTTTGCAATGCTGGTTAATATAAATGATGTATCATATGATTTCACTAGACCAATTTCAGACCTACGTGAAAAGTTTGCCGGTAAACCGGCGGCTTTTGAACGCATTATGGAAATAAAAGAGAAAAGTATCATGATACAGGGTGTTGAATATATCCAAGTTCACCCTACCTTTTTATATGAGTCTTTGTGGAATCTGGGGCTTTTAATTATCCTGTTTTTCTATACCAAGCATAAGAAGTTTGATGGAGAGATTATTCTTCTTTACCTTGCAGGCTACGGTATTGGACGTATTTGGATAGAGGGATTGCGTACTGACCAGTTATTCCTATGGGGATCATCAATTCCAATTTCCCAGATAATATCTGCAATCTTAGTTATATCAGCTCTAACCTTGATAATCATCAAACGAATAAAGCTCGTGAAGTCAGTAAAATAAGGTTTATTGTATAAAAAGGGATATATAATATTGATTTCAGCAAAATTAATTACAAAAGCGCAAAACAGGGACTAATTACCCAGTTTTGCGCTTTTGACTAGATGTTGACACAATTTGTTCGATTTTTGATATTTCCACTATATATTGTTTTATAAGCTATTATAAGCTCGAAAATCCTAGTGAGATAGGGATTTATGAGCTTTTTTTTTTTGCATTTGTACTTGATATATTCCCTTTAATATATTAAAATGTACTCATAAGTGGAGCAAAGTGGTGTGAAGTGGAGTAAAAGCCATTGAAGTGGTACAAGCTACTAATGGAAAAGCAGGTGAAGCCTATGTTTATGGGTGAATTCAATCATTCAATTGATTCAAAGGGCAGAATTATTATTCCGTCCAAGTTCAGGGAAGACTTAGGAGATGAGTTTGTTATAACCCTTGGGCTTGATGGGTGCCTTTT
>DATESP010000213.1:0-8689 GCA_035270645.1 Mobilitalea sp.
TCTACTTGCGTGCCATCTTCTACTTGATCTTGCAGATTCTGATCCTTAATCTCTACATTACCTTCATCGGTAGTACTATCCGGTGTCTGGCTACTATCTGCATGCTTTTTATGTCTACTCAAACGTAATAGACTAATAATCGATGTCATTAATAGAAGTATGGCAATTATGGCAAATACAACCACTGCTATTAGCATATATATTCTGCTGTTCGGCTTTACACTTTCCCAGTCAGATAATATGGAATAATCTGTATAGATAAGATATACTCCTGCACCTATCCGCAGAATATAGGATGTCTTGTCTGATCTAGAATTCTTCATAATAGTAAACCTCTCACTTTCTTAGAGAATACATTACTAAGGCCCATATTGTCAATGCTTTATTATGACTCTGTTCTACTCCTATTGGTCCCACTTATCACATAGAGAATTAATCTGGTCCGCCATCTTACCAAGATCCTTATTTGCTCCGCCCTTATTACGCTGAATAATTGTCATAAGGCGCCTTCCTGCGTTAACTAGACGTTCAAATACCGAGTCCGTCCGAATATTTGCAGCTTGTATTCTCTTCTCCACAGGTATGGGTTTACCTTCAAATATACATAGGTTCTGAGCTAAATCAAATATTGTTCCACTATAGGGGTCTACTGCATTATAACCTAATTCATCCCTGATATAATCTGTAAAGAGGGTACTAACCTGGTCATCTCCATGGACTACAAATACTCTCTCCGGCTTCTTCTCATATGATTTTAACCACTTAAGCAAACCATCTCGGTCTGCATGGCCACTGACACCTGCTAACTTTCTGATCTGTGCACTGATTACTATGTTCTCTCCGAACAGCTTAACCTCAGGTGCCCCATCCAGTATGATTCTTCCCAAGCTACCTATGGACTGATAACCGACAAAAAGAATTGTACTATCTTCCCTCCAGAGATTATGCTTTAGATGATGGCGAATTCTACCCGCATCACACATGCCTGCTGCCGAGATAATTACCTTAGGCTCATCATCGAAGTTGATAGCCTTGGATTCATCAGCAGTGATGGAGGTTCTTAGACCTGCAAACTTAATTGGATTAATTCCCTTATTAATCAGAGCCATAGCCTCATTGTCAAAATATCCTTGCATATTTTTCTCAAAAATCTGGGTGGCCTCAATTGCTAACGGACTATCCACGTACACCTTAAAATCTCCATGTCCTTGAATTAGATGGTCTTCTTTGATCTTACGGATAAAATATAAGAGCACCTGAGTTCTGCCTATTGCAAAGGAGGGGATTACTACATTTCCACCACGGTCAAAGGTAGTTTGTATAATTTCACTGAGTTCACTAACATAATCGGGTGACTGACCATGATTGCGATCACCGTAAGTGGACTCCATTACAACATAATCTGCATCAGTGATGTATGTGGGATCACTAATTAGCGGCTGATTCAAATTACCGATATCACCAGAAAATACAATTTTCTTGGTGACACCTTCTTCAGTAACCCATACCTCGATACTTGCGGAACCAAGCAGATGTCCAACGTCGATTAACCTAACTTCAATGCCCGGATATAGTGTAAACTTTGAGTTGTATTCATGAGGTACGAATAATCGTATCGTAGCGAGTGCATCTTCCATGTCATAAACCGGAACAAATGCTTTATTACCAGAACGTTTCCCCTTCCGGTTCTTCCACTCAGCCTCAGACATCTGGATATGGGCACTATCACGGAGCATAATATCACACAAAGCACTGGTAGCTCCTGTTGCATGAATATTCCCACGAAATCCGTGGTTATAGAGCATTGGTAGATTTCCTGAATGATCCATATGTGCATGGGTAAGTAGTACAGCATCCACTAGGCCTGCTGCTATTGGAAGCTCCTGATTTTCAAAGGCATCCTTCCCTTGTTCCATTCCACAATCAATAACTATATGCTTTCCACAAGCCTCGAGATAAAAACAGCTCCCAGTTACTTCATGGGTAGCACCTAAAAACGTCAACCTCATAGTAAATCCTCCTTCGTACAATCAGTTCCACATTTTTATACTAACTTATTTTAATTATATATGTTTTGACCTAAAAATAACAGCCCCTTTTATCCTAGTTAAGCGATTCAATCTACATCATAGTTTATCATGTCATTTCCTGTGTTACAACTACAATTTGTTAATGTTGACCAATATTTGGTATTAATATCTTGCTCCTAATCTCGTATGTCATCATTAATAGAACCAATGCACTCTCTTTGAGAAATGTTTATTGAATAGAGCAAACATAATTTCCCAATAAAAAACTGACCGCCCATAAGTTTGATTTTTAGTCTAACTTATGGGGTCAGTTCAATTTGATATAAACTTTTATGTCAGTTTCATCTTCCTTAATAGGACTATGGTCTCCGGAAGTTTTTCAAATTTTATATTTCTGTTTTCCAAAGCCCGTGTAGATTGCAATATTCATAAACTGCTACTACCTTATCATTCTGTAGTGCAAATTCAGCCTTCGGCTCATCACCAGGAGAAAGGCATTTTCTCTGTCCACCATTCTCTGTATGAATGAATATCCACTGTATATAATGCTTTTCTTCCATAGGATGCTGTACAGATCCTACCTCAACCTTAACAATATTTCCTTCTACTGAAACAGAGGGTACATGTTTTTCTTTAGCTGCATCCACAGTATTTGCAACCAATTCCTCCATCTTTTCTCCACAGCAGACCACCTTGGGTCCTGCCTCATTGACCATGGCGACAATATTGCCACAATGACTACATTTGAAAAACTTCGGTTCCTTACACATAGACATTTCTCTCCTCTCATTGTTGAAGTTATAATTAGTATTGGTATTATATGTCCTAGCAGTCAAGTTATACTAAATCGTATGAAACCTGCTCTTCACATTATACCTTATATCTCCAACATTCTCAATATGTCTTTTTTAGGTTTCACTCCAACGGACGTTGCAGAAACCTTGCCTTCCTTCATAACCATCAATGTAGGGATGCTCATAACTCGGAACTGTTCCGCTAATTCTGACTCCTCATCCACATTGATCTTTCCTACCTTCGCACTTCCTACTACCTCATCGGAAATCTCTTCTACAGTAGGTCCTACCATACGACACGGTCCACACCAGGATGCCCAGAAATCTAATAATACTGGCTCCTTAGAATTTAAAACCTCTTCTTCAAAATTGCTCTTAGTTATTTTAATAGTTGCCATATTAATTCCTCCTTTTAGCTTACAATAACACGATACGTTACTTCTGTCTGTGATGTGAGTCACAATTAGAAAATATTATCGTCAGATTATAAACAATCTGTATTTGTTATGTAGATTTATAATAGTAGGCTTGGTCTTTTATGTTATATTTTGGCTAACCTATCAATATATTACTACTGTAACATATATCTGAGGTAAATCCATGCAGACACCCAAAAATCAATTTATGAATCCTACGGATGATGAAAGGCATGAGATATTACGCTCCATGCTGGAGCGGGCAGGAAGGCCTGAGGATTACGAAAACATCATTAGCTTACTGGCCCCACCACCAAGTATCACCGATTATGCTTCCCCCGGTGAACTTAGTGGCGTGAAGATAGGGATTATAGGAGGTGGACTCGCCGGGATGTCAGCAGCCTTTGAACTCAGGAAGCTGGGTGCTGATATTACTATTCTGGATGCCCAGTCCGGAAGAATTGGTGGAAGAATATACACCTACTATTTTGATCCCGAGGGAAAGTACTATGGAGAGCTTGGTGCTATGAGAATCCCGATATCACATGAAACCACCTGGCACTATATCAATCTGTTTGGCTTGAATACATATTCACAGACCCCACCCCACCGCAACAATTTTTTATATGTTCATAATACAAGATTGCGAACCACAGATTCTATAGAGAAATACCTTTACTCAAAGTATGACCTTACTCTCCAGGAGAGGAATACGCCCTGGATGGAGCTTTCCACCTATGCAATGGAGCACTGTCTGCGAAGCCTGTCCCCCTTAAATAGAGCCGAGCTGCTCAGCATTAAGCCCAGTTATTCACCGGAGACCCTTGCTCTTATGAATATCAGTCTAAGGGAGAATTTTGAAACGCTGGGTTTAAGTCAGGGAGCAATTAATCTTATCGCTGGCGTGCAACCCAGCAACGGAATTTTATTGCACATTAGCTATGATGAATTTGCGACTGAGATATACTCCCAGGATTTTAGCAATACTTATCGTATAGAGAATGGATCTGTAAACCTGGCAAATGCCTTCTATCAATCCTTCTTATCTGAAGCTCCCTCGGATTATTATGGTATCAGCGAGTCCCTGTTGGGAACAGTATCCTTTAAGCAGGGGCATATTGTTACTGGTATATATCAGTCTGACTATAGAAATAAGGTGGTTCTAAAATATACTAATATCCTTAATGCAACGGAAAGCGCCGATATATTCGACTATGTAATCTGTTCAATCCCTTTTTCTGCCCTTAGAAATATTGAAATAAAACCTCTCTTCAGTAACATGAAAATGCGTGCCATTACAGAGTATCATTATGTCGATTCTTATAAATCCCTATTCCTTTGTAATCGCCGCTTCTGGGAGAAGGATACAGAATACGGGAATATTTTAGGAGGAATCTCCTTCACTGATCTGCCTATACAATCCATTGTCTATCCAGATGACCATAGCTTCTGTCCCTCAACCGCCCTTTGTTCTCCTGAGGAACCCGGAGTGTTGGTTGCTTCCTATAATCTAGAACAAAATGCTATCCGCCTCGGAGGTCAGGAGGAGGTCAGGCGTTATGAGCTTACCCGTCAGAATGTGGAGGAGGTTCATGGGCTTCCCAAGGGATACTTAAATTCAATAGTAGAGCGCTACCAATCAATACATTGGAACACAGAACCCAATTATACAGGAGGTTTTGCCTTAACCCTCCCTGCTCAAAAGCCGTTATTTGCCTTCGAGATACTTAAGCCGGAATTTTCAGGTCGGGTATACTTTGCTGGAGAGCATGTTTCCACAAAGCATGGGTGGATACAAGGCGCGCTATATACAGGGATGGCAGCTGCTAATCATTTATCCTACCATACTCATAATCATCTATAGTCATTTGGGTAATGAGAAGTCAGAAAACCCCGACGCATCCGTGTCGGGGTTATAAATGAACTGGGAAATTTTCATAATATAATCATTGTGCTATGCAATACTACCTGCTTTATCTTAGCCCTCGCATCAACTGAGTATTACATGCTGTCGTTATCCTCATCTTCCTCTGAATCACCTTCTGCATATTCCAATATATCTCCTGGCTGGCATTTCAAGGCTTTACATATACTATTCAGGGTTGAGAACCTTATTGCCTTAACTTTACCGGTTTTTAAGTTGGAGAGATTAACAATCGATATACCTACTTGCTCCGATAATTCATTAAGTGATATTTTTTTATCTGCCATCTTGCGATCAAGTCTTATAATTATAGACATATTGCCTCCTTTTATACTGTTTCGTCGTATTCGTGCTGAAGAAAACTTCCATACTTAAAGACACCACCAAGTATCAGCAATAAAAATCCTGTAAACAGTAGAAACAGATCGAAAGAGTAGTTTGTACTAATCTCTTGTACTTTTAAGGTATCAAGTATAGTTTTGGCCACAAAGACCTCAATCGCAGGATTTACAAATGAACACAATATCAATATTACACCAAACCAGGTTATTCTCTTGGAATTCTTAATATCAAAGGGTTTATTCTCCTCAACTGTCTTCAATATCAAAACCAATTGTTTAAAAACAGGGATTAGTACTGCAAATATTCCTATAGCCATTAAGGCAATTGTAAAATAAATCTTCTTCATACTTAATCCCTCTGCTGCAATCTTACTAAAATCATATTGGATTATACCATCAAGGGAAAACATACCATTACTTTTTAGAATAAATCGAGATTCCGGTAGTATTTGAATGATAATGGCAGCGAGAAGAGATACCCCCGTAAAAATTATCATAGCCCAATAAAATACCCTTAATACAACCTTTAAATTATGAGCATATCCTTTAATTCTTAACAATTCTGATTTTTTACTCATAGCGTAACCTCCCATAAAGAATATTAAGTATAACAAGCACTACTAAAGACGCTTTGTTATCAACAACTGATAACTGCATTATACGTGATTATTTTATGTATGTCAATAATTATTTAACGTTTATCATTAAATTATTATTCAGCTCATATTCTCTATTCCCAATCATAAATAATACCAAGTACCGGAAGTAGTGTTACACTCTTTTGTGTCAATGAGTACTCAACCATAAAGCTGCGGCTCTGGATAAGACTTACCGATTTTATTATACAGTTCACAAAATATGGTATATAATTATCATGTGATAATTCGCATTAGTAAGATGTTGCGAAGTAATGGTGGATACTAATCTGGAGAGAGAAATGAAAATTGATAGACTTATCGGAATAACCATGTACTTGTTAAACAGAAATATCGTGTCGGCTCGCGAGCTTGCTGACAAATTTGAGGTATCCGTCAGAACCATTGTGCGTGATGTTGAAGCCCTCTGTATGGCGGATATCCCCATTTCATCATCAACAGGGGCAAATGGCGGATATGAAATTCTAGACACATTCAAACTAAACAAACAGATAACCAATGTGGATGATTACTTTTATATTATAACGGCACTCAAAGGTATGTGTTCGGCTTATGAAAACAAAAAGTTTGAAGCTACCATTGAAAAGTTTTTGGCGGCTAGCAAGTATAAAAATGATAATCAAAGAGTATTTTTTGATTTTGGTGTGGCTAAAGAGGGAGCAAATATACCCGATTATATTCAGGTGCTTGAGGATGCAATCTCTGCAGAACATATAGTTGAATTCGATTATACCGACAGCGAAAACAGAATTAAACACAGAATTATAGAGCCAATAGCTTTGACCTACAAATGGTACGCATGGTATCTGTTTGGTTACTGTACCTACAAAAAAGATTACCGTATTTTCAAATTGAATCGTATCAGCAATATATTCATAACAAAAACACCATTCACGAATAAGCATCTGAATATTACCGAACTTTTGGAAGAACAATGGAACAATGACAGCCGTACATATTGTGACGCTAAAATTTTATGCAAGGCTGAAGTTAAAGTGCCTGTTATGGAATATCTAAAGGGTAAGGTTTGGGAGGAACACGAAAATGGAGATTTCATAATTTTCCTTCATATTCCAGAAAACGAAAGAATGTGGTTTTCACTGCTACTTGGCTTTGGAGACAAGGTAAAAGTATTGGAGCCTCAAGAATTAAAAGACCGATTGCTTCAAAAAGCCCGTGAAATCCAAAATTTATATTTAGTTTAGTGACATACAGTTGTCGTAATTGTTCTTATATAATTTGGTTATCAAAGATATGGAGGAATGGTTATGACAGTCAAGGAAATTGAAAAAAGCATTGGTATTTGCGGCCTTGTTTGCAATTTGTGTAGTGGCAAATCAAATTGTTCAGGTTGTAGGTGCAAGGATGGGAATTGTTCTATAAAAAAGTGCAGTTTAGAAAAAGAGCTTGATTATTGCTTTTTATGTAACGAGTATCCCTGCGGTGAGGAAATGTTCAAAAACATTCGACTTAAGGCTTTTAATAGGGTCGCTAAAGAGGATGGGCTGCAAAAGCTTGCCGAATATCTTATGCGTAATTTTCAAAATGGTATTCAGTATCACAGTAAAGACGGTATAAAAGGCGATTATGACAGACTTCAGAGTGAGCAGGACGTAATTTCTTTGCTCAAAGACGGAAGCCTTGACCCGTATAACGTATGTCCAACTTATGAAAGTAAGAGCTTTCATTTGAGACTTGTGTCACAGAATGATGCTATTGATTTACTTAAATGTTACAGCAATAAAGCGGCGCAGCAGTTTTTCAACACCGATAATTGTGATTTTGGATACGGGAATATTGATACCATCGAAAAGATGCAATACAATGTAAAACTGTGGCTTGACTCATATTACAACAAGAACTTTATCCGACTAAGTATAGTTGAGAAATTAACTGATAGTGTAGTTGGTACGGTTGAGATGTTTGGGAGTGAGCATGGTGTTCTGCGAATAGACATTATGCCAGAGTATGAGTGCGAAAAGCACCTGTCCGAGTTATTTGAAATAGCAGACCATTTTTTTAATGATTTTCATTGTGACCGCATTGTATCCAAAGCAACACCCAAGGCTACAGAGCGCATAAAAGCACTGATAAAGTGTGGTTATATACCATATCCGCAAAGTGATTCATGGAGTAGAGAAAATTATTATTTGAAAACGCAAAATAAAAAAAGAATAATATGATAGAATAGATTACCTTAACCTACATAAATGCACATTTTACTAATTTCAACGTTATCGTATATCACATCTGCAACAGAAAAAACAATTATAGTCTTATCCCATCTCTAAGTGATATTAATGGGATAATAGAAATTTCGAAGGATTGGGTAGAAGAAGAGATACGAAGAGAAAACCTCCTTATTATGGATTATTCATCTACACTTGATAATTACAAATTATTTACAGAACTAAAATCTCTAAACTTGGAAGAGGTATTGAAATTAGCTGATGGCATTAGACTTTACCAAAATTATTATGGATATTCAGAAATTGATATCAATAAAATCAAAACCGCTAGTAACAGAA
>DATESP010000214.1:0-2697 GCA_035270645.1 Mobilitalea sp.
TCGGAGCTTCCTGGTGTTACATCCACCTGATAATTAATCATAGATTCAATCAGACATACTGCATTAGCAGCGATTCCAAGCCCTTCACCCGTAAATCCAAGACCTTCCTCTGTAGTCGCCTTGATATTGATACAGCCTTCTTCTATGCCTAAAGCTATAGCAATGTTGGTTACCATCATGGGAAGGAATTCCGCTAATTTCGGTTTCTGGGCAATTATGGTTGCATCGATATTTTCTATAATATATAATTTATCCTCAAGTAAATTCTTCACCTGTATTAGTAATTCTATGCTGGAAATTCCTTTATAGGACTGATTCGTATCAGGAAAATGTCTTCCGATATCGCCTAAAGCTGCAGCCCCAAGAAGCGCATCCATTATCGCATGTAGCAGCACATCTGCATCCGAATGTCCTAATAAACCCTTCTCATAAGGAATCTTCACTCCGCCAAGAATGAGCTCCCTATCTCCTACCAATTTATGCACATCATATCCTGTTCCTATTCTCATTCTATATTCAACCTCCTGTAATATCTATATTAATAGCTTCATAGACATACCAAAAGTTTCATGGATATGTCGTATTTTTATTGACTTCACCTATCATCTTCATTGGTAGCAGCTTAATTATATCGTCATTACCTTAATGAATCCAGTACTATATTCTGTAATTGCTTATTACCTTTATATAGCCTGTACTATATTTTAAAGTTGCCAATTATCTAAATAGAACGATTGTTGTCTATATAGATTGACTACCTATGGTCAAATGACATTCTGTTCACATAAATATCATTAAAATCAGGATCATTGGATAGGTTTATTTCCTTTGATACCGACAAAATATGTTCTGTACTTTCCACAGAATTCGTATCCGTTAGGTATTGGATAGCACCAGCTAGTGAGGTGTTCCCAACTGCCTCGATTTTTCCGGTAAGTTCCTCTGGAATCAAACCAATATGAACTGCTTTGGCAATATCCATCTTGTAGCCGAAGCCGCCAGCCAGATATACCTTATCGATCTGCTGATAGGTGGTGCCATATTGTTTAACCAAAATTTCTATTCCGGCATGTATTGCTGCTTTGGCCAGTTGCATTTCCCTGATATCTCGCTGTGTAAGGGTAATCCCTTCTATAGTGTAGCCTTTTTCAAAATGTGCCTCTCCCAACAGGCCGGTATCATCCATCAACCCTGTTTTAAGTAACTCTGACACTATATCAATTAATCCTGTTCCACAAATGCCTATCGGAGGCTTCCCACCTATGGTCTCATAAATCGGCTTATCAGCACTCATTGTTACATGACTAATAGCACCCGGAAGACTTCCTACACCCGAGGAAATGTTACCACCCTCGAAAGCAGGGCCAGCCGCAGTTGAGGCTACTAATACTCTATCCTTATTACCTATAGCCATCTCACCATTGGTACCTATATCAATAAATAAACAAGGCTTCTCTTCATAGTCAAAACCACAGGCTAATAAGCCTGCCGTAATATCTCCACCTACAAAGGTTGAGATTCCAGGCAATACTACAATCGGAATTTGTAATCGGTCACCAAAAAGCTCACCAAAGTTCAAATGGATTGTTCCAATATCAACCGGTACAAACGGATAAGCTCCTAAGGTCTCACAGGAATATCCCAATAGAAGATGCCCCATCGTAGTATTTCCTGCTATAGCTACTTTCAGTACCTCCTTAGGTTCTATTCCCGCCTCATCAATGACAGTTTGAAACCCTTGATAAAGTACATCAAGTATTATTTCACGAAGTAATTGTGATTTTCCTTCATTGGCAGCCTTTATTCTGGAAATAACATCAGCCCCATGGGACCTCTGCCTGTTAATCATTGTATGCGTCTTCACCATCTGGTTAGTTACTGTGTTCACAAGGCTGAAGGCTATCGTAGTTGTACCAAGATCAATAGCCATTATATAACTATGTTGAAGTGATTCGGTCTGCTCTGCTTTAGACTCTTGATCTTTTACTTCTATACGATTTATCTTATAGTCTGTTATTGCTATATAGTCTGTCTCTACCTCTGATAAAAGGCTAATTGTACAGTCCTCGCTGGGATAAGCATTACATGAAAGGCGAAATCCTTCCTGCAATTCCTTCTCTGTAAATATTCTTCTGTCCTGTTCAGTAATATCTAGCGTTCCAGCAACGACCTGTATCTTACACTTTCCGCAGGTACCCCTGCCTCCACAATCAGCATGATAATTAATTCCTTGAGCGTTCATAGCCTCCAGGAGGTTTATTCCTTCAGCACATTGAAAAGTTAAAAGGTCTTCATTATTTGATTTTTTTATCGTTACATTTATATTACTATTCATGTCTCTCCTCGACTGCTGTTTATAGTTAAACTTATTTTATGGTTTATTTCCTTTTTCGTCAATACCAGCCTGTATACATCTTAAGTTGATTATGAAGTCACCTCAATGTAATGAGCTTGCAGTGTTACATCTGCAAACATTGTTCGCATTGCGTAGCGAAGTACAGAATGTGAATATTGTTACTGTTCACTCGTACCTCGTTCACAGCAACAATTATGCACACAAAGTGCAAAAAGAGCACTTTGGCGCATGAAGTTCTCGGGTTTTACTTGCGTAAAACACCTCGCGCTGACTAACGAGTGAACAGTAACTGAATATTTCGAGTCTTGACACAGGATAAGTACTAAGATTGTTTTTCTCTA
>DATESP010000215.1:0-2831 GCA_035270645.1 Mobilitalea sp.
GGAAATTTTGTACAGCGGGGAGCACCTGCCATCCTGGACAAATACAGCCGCGCCAAGATGGCCCTAAACAACGGTGTTGATATCGTATTGGAATTACCTGTTTGTTATGCTACCGGAAGTGCTGAATATTTTGCTTTAGGTGCCATTTCACTATTGGATAAGCTGGGTATCGTGGACTGTATTTGCTTTGGAAGCGAATGTGGAGATATTAATATGCTTACTCAAGCGGCTGATCTCTTATTAAAAGCACCTCAGGTTTTTGATGATGTGCTTCTCTCCTATCTGAAGGAGGGTTTTACTTATCCTGCAGCCCGTGCAAAAATGGTGGAGCAGTATCTTTTATCCTCAGGTAATCCAGAAGCCTATGCTAACATATCTTCTGTTATCTCAGAACCGAATAATATCCTTGGGCTCGAATACATTAAAGCACTAAAAAGAATATCCTCCACAATTACACCCTATACAATTCATAGGCAGGATGCTCATTACCATGAGGATAATCTGGCAGGTGTAAATACAGACAGCCTCATAGGAAGGAGTATTAATTCAGCAACAGCAATTAGAAAAGCTCTCTCGACCATCGGCAGCATCTCCGAGCTAGCCGCAATTAAAAACAGTGTCCCGGAAGATGTATTTGACTTTCTAGGTGCTAACTATAGAAATATTTATCCGATATCGGAAGAGGATTTCTTTCGAATAATTAAATATAAGCTGCTTTCGGAAAATAGTAACTCCTTGACTAGCTATGTTGATATAACATCCGATCTCGCTGACCGAATTATAAAGGTTACAGATATAGATAACAGCCTTGTCTCCTTGACTAAAAGGGTGAAAACTAAAAACCTCACACATACCCGTATTAATCGCTCTTTCATCCATCTCCTTTTAAATATAAGGGAAGAAGCATTCAGAGAATATATCAGAAATGGCTACACCTTCTATGCAAGGGTATTGGGGCTACGGGAGGAAGCCTCCCATCTCCTACGAAGGATTACAGACAATAGTAATATTCCTGTTATCACTAAGGTTGCAAAAGCTGAAGAACAACTTTCCTCCATAGGAATGCAAATGTTATCCGAGGATATCTTCGCTACCCATGTCTATAATCATGCTATACAAGAAAAATACTCAAATTCAATATTAAATGAATATAAACACGGAATCTGTATTCTGTAAATCTAACTAAATATAAGGCTGGGGTAGGTTATGGGCTCAGTACCGGAACATGTGTATTCCGATACCTTCTCCTATAACCTACCCCTGCCTCATGTATCTTATGATTCTGTACAATAACTCTATATACAGGCCTAACTCATCAACTCTTCCATCTGATCAAGGAGTTCTCCGAACATCGTCAATGCTTGATTCACAGGCTCTTTAGTGCTCATATCTACTCCCGCTGCCTTTAATAATTCGATCGGGTAATTAGAACTTCCACTACTTAGGAATCGAATATAGTCATTAACCGCTGGCTCGCCTTCCTTTAAGATTCTCCTGGATAATGCAATTGCTGCTGAATAACCAGTCGCATACTGATATACATAAAATGCGTTATAAAAATGAGGAATCCTAGACCATTCCATATCAATCTCTGAATCAATCACTATACCCTCGCCAAAATAAAGTACATTCAGATCGTGATATATCTTGCATAAATTATCTGCAGTTAGACTTTCCCCCTCTTCAACTAGCTTATGAGTAATCATCTCAAATTCAGCAAACATGGTCTGTCTAAATAGGGTTCCCTTAAACTTCTCAAGGAAATGATTAATCAAATAAGCCTTCTGCTTCTTATCCACAGTTGTTTTCAGCATATGATCTATTAGCAACGCTTCATTACAGGTCGAAGCTACTTCCGCAACAAATATACGATAACCGGCATATGGATAGGGTTGCTCCCTATCTGAATGATAGCTATGAAGTGCATGCCCCATCTCATGGGCCAGAGTAAACACATTATTAAGGGTCTCATTATAATTCAACAATACATAGGGGTGAGTACCATAGGCTCCCCATGAATAAGCCCCGCTCCGTTTGTTCTCATTCTCATAGATATCAATCCATCGATTGTTATACCCCTCCATAAGAATCTTTTTGTAATCTTCACCCAAGGGTTCCAGACCTTCTGCTACTATGTTTTTTGCCTCCTCAAAGGGTATCTTCATATTAATTTCAGAAACCAAAGGCGCATATAAATCATACATATGAAGTTCTTTAAGTCCGAGAAGTTTCTTACGGATTGCAACATAACGGTGCATCAATTCCATATTATCATGGACTGCCGAAATAAGGTTTGTATAAACCTCAGTAGGTATATTACCCCCATCCAACGCTTTTTCTAATGAAGAACCATATTTTCTGGCTTTTGCAAAGAAAGCCTCCTGTTTTACGCTGGCAGAGAAGGATGCAGCTAGAGTATTGCGGAAGTTACCATAAGTAGCATATACTCCTTCAAAGGCTTCCTTTCGCACTCTACGGTCACTACTTTCCAAAAGCTGGCCATATCTTCCATGTGTAATCTGAACCATTTCCCCATCCTCATCCTTAATTTCAGGAAATTTAATATCGGCATTATTAAATTTAGAGAATATATCCTCAGGTGCCTCTGCAATTTCACCTGCATCAGCCAGAAGTGCCTCTGTATCAGAGGACAATATGTGGGGTCTAAGTCTTAGAATATCATTTAAGTAAAAGTCAAATAGCTTTAATCCTTCTGTCTCTTTTTTGAAGGCTGCTAATGTTTCTTCCTGAATGGATAATATCTCAGGTGTGGCAAAAGACAACACAGAATTCACTTGAACAGACAGAGTACTTGCTTTATTAGATAAATC
>DATESP010000216.1:0-2145 GCA_035270645.1 Mobilitalea sp.
CGGACTGGTCTTCTTTGGAGGAAATACTTCAAAAGAGAGAACCGTCTTCTTCTGTTCGAACAAGGATGCAATTCGCATAATATGTGCTCCTTTCTGTTATACTTATAGGAGACTGCTATACATCAGCCATATGGTATATCGTTCCATCAGCCATCTGGTATATCACTCCATCAGGCATCTGGTATGTCACTCCATCAGTTCTCCCAGAGGCCAAATTACTGCAAAGACAGGGTATCCTTATAATATTACTGTAGCCCCAGGCTTGATTTCAAGGATTTCCTTCTTGCCTTGCAACCATACGGAGAAGCCGGTAGGGTTTAATACGCAGGTATTATCAACATTGAAGATTAAGCTTCTCATAGCAATAACATAATTCCGATAATCAATATTCGTCGTGTACCAGGTATCCTTCTTGAAGGATATCTCCTTGCAAAATTCTTCTATCAAATCCCAGGTGTTCTCACGTTCAAATTCGAAGCTATGCCCCCAGATGTAAAATAAAGGAAGTCTCATATAGCCGGGTTTATTTAAGAAAGTCTTCGCCTTCTCCATTATCCCGTCATTATGATGACAGGTTGGATACCATTTCATAAAGTCCCCTGGAACTCCGAAACCACCTGATGAGTTGACGGTTCTGGCATATTGGATACCGAAGATACTTAAGGCATTAACGATCTCATCACTGTATTCCCCAAAGGCATAGGACATACCGGTGATTATCCTCCCTGTCCATTGTTCCAGGCTTCTTCGATCCTCCCAAATTTCATTTACCAGCAGCTCTTTAGGTAATTGATTCATATAAAGGTGCTCTACCCCGTGGCACGCAATCTCATGCCCTTGATATAGATTCTTAAGCTCTTCAACAGTAATAAAATCAGGCTTATCTAACTGCCCGGAATTCATATGAAATGTTGCCTTAACCTGATATTTGTTAAATATCTCAACCAGTCTTCGGTCGTGAACCTGGCCGTCATCATAGCTAAAGGTTAGTGCCTTTGTCTTTCCGTTTGGATAAAAAAATTCGATTCCCATACTCAAATCCTCCTTTGTAAATTAGTTTAATTTTACTACAAAATAGTTATCAAGTACAGTACATCAATTTCATTTTAATGCAATTCTTCAATCACACCTCACAAAAACATATTTACTACTAAACACTTTACATTATCCTATTATATAAGGACAAAAAAATCCCTTCAGAGTATTTATATGCTGAAGGGATTTTTATTTTGCTATTTTTGCTTCTTAACAGTACCTGCAGAAGCAGTAGATTGACCCTGTGCTTTTGCATTCGATTTCTTCTTCGGAGCTTTTTTTGGATTTGTATCTCCCATTCTTTTCACCACCTTTACTAATATTTTAACCATCTAGAATCTATTTTAACCCACATCCCAAATATTGTCAATTCAGTTGCTGTATTATTACTTCCCACTGGCAGTAAATGCCTGCCCGAAAACTCAACTTCTAAACGCAAAAATTGTTTTATTTCCAGACTACTGTTGTTCTATACTTACGATAGACCCTTCGGTATTCGATTCAATAAAGTTAATGATTTTGTCTTTTATACTGTCCGCGTGAGCTGTATCCGTAGTGACACAGGCAAATCCTAGTACAATAATCTGATGGATATCCTGTTCATCTATCTCTGCAATCGATGCATTAAATTTATTATGAACCTTAGCACAAAGACTTTTTACCACCATTCGTTTTTCCTTCAAAGAATGAACCCAAGGAGTATGAATCTTTATTATCACTGTGCCGACTACCATACTTAATCTCCTATCCACTAACTGCTTTTTGCTTTTTGCTTTTTGCTTTTTGCTTTTTGCTTTCTTATTCCATAAGTATATCCCAGTCAACTTCCTTTTCCGCAATTTCCACTTTGTTCATGTCTGACTTAAAAGTTTTTACCCAGAAAGGCTGCTCTGGCATGTTTTCAGAGGGTTCTGCGTATTCTGCATAATCCGCATATTCCTCTTTTATAATCGTGATTCCATTCAGTGCCCACCATTCTTCATCCGTTAAGCGTTTATCACTATTAAATTCATAGGAGGAATAGACCGAGCCTCTGGATAAAAATAATTTACCATCAATCGGTACAACCACATAGATGTCATCGAAGAATCCGGTTCCTAGGGACAGATA
>DATESP010000217.1:0-19318 GCA_035270645.1 Mobilitalea sp.
CCCAAGGTTATTCTTGGCTTCCACCACTACTGCCTCCATATCTTTCTTACCAGAAGCAGTAGCATTAAGCTGCGTAAAGATGGAGCTAGTCGTATTCGCTATGACCTTGGCAAGTGTTGTCTTTCCTGTCCCTGGAGGACCATAAAACAGTATGGAGCTTATCTTATCCGCTTTTATTGCCCTATAAAGCAGCTTGTCCTTACCAATAATATGTCTTTGACCAACAACTTCCTCCAAAGTCACAGGGCGAAGCCTGGAAGCTAATGGTGCTTCCTCCTTCATTGTGTTATCCCTCATATAATCAAACAAATCCATAACAACCACCATGCCTTTCTTCATAACCTGCAAACTTATGTGATAAAATCTATGATTTTCTCACTCTGCTGGCACAAATATGCCGTGTGAAAATCGTTTTATATTTTCATCCTAAGTCTCACCAAACTATATTCACAATATAAAGGAGCTCCCATGCAAATACCAAAGGATCCCGTAATACTGTTAAGTTACATTAATACTAAGCTAAGAGATGAATTTCCTACCCTAGATGATCTGTGCAAAAGCCTGTTGCTTGATCGTAGCCAACTTGAAATCACACTATGCTCCCTCGGATATTACTATCACAAAGACCAAAACCGCTTCACTCAGATGGTTCTATAGTAATGGAACCTTTTATTTTCTTATGGTAGAATAGCTTTATAACCAGTATAAACAGCATAGCTCCTAAGGCTGCACCGGCCGTGTCGATCATCACATCCTTAAGTTCGCAACTTCTTCCTGGAACAAAGCTCTGATGGAATTCATCTGTAGCAGCATATAAGGCTGCTCCCAGCATAGATAATAGCCAAAGACGTCGTCCCCTATGCCTCAGGATCCATAAAGGGAGAGCTATGGCAGCTGCCAATATAGCATATTCAATAAAATGAGCTCCCTTTCTTATATAATGATCCATCTGATACAAGAATTCCATTCTTATATCATTTTCCAGCTTTTCATCTGTGATATCCTCATATATCCCCATAATCACTTCCGCTATTGTCAAACTACTTTCTGCTGATTTCACTGCAGGTTTGGCTGAAAAACTGAATATAACCATCATAATAAGTATTGCCGGTACCCACGATAAATAATGTCTCTTCAAAATAGCCTCCATGCTGCCGTTCTCCGGCATATTATAATACTATAGTAAAAGCGTGCTCATGCAGCCTTTACTATAGATTATTATAGCATATACATACAATAATGCAAACGTATGTTTACATGAATCCCTATTGCATGCAAACCCTTAGCTTGCTATAATTCAAATATAGACTTAACTAATAGGATATTATATTATTGGAGGTACCTGTATGGAACACATAATAGAAGCTTACCAGACGATATATGAGGGTGGTATCGGTGAAATTGTGATGAAGAAATCGCGTTTTATAGCTACAGTTAGCCCTGTCGCGACTGAGGATGCCGCTCTTGCATTTATAGAAGCATTAAAAAAGAAATACTGGGATGCTTCCCATAATTGTTATGCATATATCCTAGGTACGAATAATCCACTTATGCGTTGCTCAGATGACGGCGAACCTAGCAAGACTGCCGGTAAACCCATGCTAGATGTTCTTAGCTCCCATGAACTTACTAATCTAGTAGTTGTTGTAACTAGATATTTTGGTGGAACACTCCTGGGGACCGGAGGCTTGGTAAAGGCCTATCAATCTGCCACTATAGAAGGCCTGGAAAAGAGTAAGATTATAAAAAAAGAGCTTGGTCTCCGCATGCAGTTGACTACGGATTACAACCTCATTGGTAAGCTTCAATATTATGTCAACCAGGAGTCATTCCCCCTATTGTCCTCTGACTATTCGGATGTAGTTACACTGGACATTCTGGTCCCACCGAGCAAGGTAGCCGATTTTATAGAGAGGATAGCTGAACTGACGAATGGCTCAGCTCTATTGTATGAAAAGGAACAGGTATACTTCACCAAGATTGAAAATGAAGTACACCTGTTTTAAGACTCTAATAATCCCCTACTGTCACCATATCATCTATGATTCCAATCATAGAAATCGGTGTTACTTCATTTTGGAATAATACCTTAATCATGGATACCACCGTGTCCTTAGAATAGGAAATCCCACACACCTCATCACACTCAACAAGATCCTCAAGGTATTTGGTAATATGTACCCCATAATATGGTTCGGTGTCCTCAAGTCGATCAAAATTCTCTGTCAGTCTATAGTCGAGTTTCATGGTTCTGCTGTCTTCTAGTTTCACTTCGCTGCTGTACAGTAACTCCATCTTCTTCATTTGCTTCTACCCCCAATAATATATGTGTATAATAACAGAAAACAACTGGCAAAATTAATTATACACAGAAAATTATTATTAATAAAGGGAAAAGTAACGCACTAAACTATCGTGTTCGTTATATTTCGACATAACTTCACGATTTGTGTATAACTTTTTGTTAATGTTCTGAGTTTTATACGTTTTCATGAATAATTATAAGGTAATGAGCCAAATATTCTACTAATTTCTCAATTGTAAGTATACCAAATTCCATAATTTGTATAAAACTAAAAATACCACTTTATTTCACTCACCATTTATGGTAAACTGTAATTTGCAGTAATCTTAATCTAAATCGGAGAAGTTTCAAGCATAGCTCGAACTAAATCCGCGCAAGTACGAAGGCGTACTTGAAATGTAATTGGAGGTCATTATGAATTATAGTAGAAAAGGATTAGAAGATAAACAACATTATATAAAATCAACTTCTCGGCGATTAATATCGAAAACACGGATTACGTTGTTCCGATTCTGCATCGTCTTTGTTGTATTTCTTGTCATAGTAGGAGGATGTGCCGGTTTCGGTTATTTAAAGGGTCTAGCTGACAGCGCCCCTGATGTCTCTCAGATTGATGTAGTCCCACGTGGCTTTACCACCACAGTTTATGACAGTGAAGGCTACGAGATTGAACATTTAGTCGGTGCACTTTCCAACCGCTTTTACGTGGATATTGAGGAGATTCCTGAGGTAATAAAGAATGCTTTTATAAGCGTAGAGGATGAACGTTTTTATGACCATGACGGAATAGATGTCAGAGGCATTCTTCGTGCAGCAGTATTAGGCCTCTCCCGCTTAGACTTTGACGAGGGTGGCAGCACAATAACCCAACAATTATTGAAAAATCAGGTTTTTGACGGCGGTAGGGAGCAGAACTTTGTCGATCGTTTTGAACGTAAGATTCAAGAGCAGTACCTTGCAATTCAGTTGGAGAACAAACTTGAAAAAAGTGAAATTTTAGAATATTATTTAAATACCATAAATCTTGGGGCAGGAACCTATGGAGTCCAGACCGCTGCCCAGCGTTATTTTAATAAAGATGTAAAGGATATTACATTATCAGAGGCCGCTGTAATTGCTGCGATAACACAGCTTCCGGTTTATCACAATCCGATAACATATCCTGATAATAACAAAGTTCGTAAAGACGAAATACTAAGAGATATGCTGGAACAAGAGCTTTGCACGCAGGAAGAATATGACACAGCTATGGTAGATGATGTATACGCCAGGATTCAGTCCGTTAATGAAGAATTAGGTTCCACCTCGTATTACACCTACTTTGTTGACGAATTAATCGAACAGGTTATGGCCGACCTTCAATCAGAACTAGGCTATACACAAGCCCAAGCCTCTAGCTTGTTATATAGCGGTGGGCTTTCTATCTATACCACACAGGACCCTGAAATCCAGGATATCTGTGATGAAGTATATGAGGACGAGTCTTTTTTCCCAGAAATGGGAGTCTCATACTGGGAGTTGACCTATGCCCTTTCCATTCAGAAGAAGGGAGAGGAAGCTCAGACTCATTACCATCAGGAAGATTTACTGGAATACTATAAAGACTTTGCGGATCCCGATGACTTATACGTGGATGATGATGGAAGTAAGTTTTCCTTATTATTTCTTGATAAAGAAGATATGCAGAAGAAGATAGACGCCTTCCGTGATGATATGGTAGCTGATGAGGATAAAGTCGTAGCAGAAAAAGTTGATATGACCATCCAGCCACAATCCTCCTTTGTTGTCATGGATCAACATTCCGGGTATGTGTCAGCAGTTATCGGCGGACGTGGTGAAAAGACCGGTAATAGGACGCTGAATCGAGCAACTAATACAGTTAGGCAACCGGGTTCCACCTTCAAGGTCATATCCACCTATCTTCCTGCACTTGACACCGCAGGTTATACATTAGCCAGTGTACAAGATGATGCTGGACCCTTCTACTACCCGGGTACTGAGACAGAGGTCACCAACTGGAAGTCCAAGAAGGAATACGAGGGACTCAGTTCCCTGAGAAAAGGTATCTATGATTCTATGAATATAGTAACCGTAAAGACTTTTATCAATGTTACACCACAGGTTGGCTATGATTACCTCCTAAGATTAGGCTTCACTTCGCTGGTGGAATCAAGAAAAGAGCCGAACGGAACCGTTGTATCGGATCTCCATCCTCCTACTGCTCTTGGCGGTCTAACCGATGGTGTCAGTAATTTGGAACTAACCGCAGCCTATGCTTCTATAGCCAATAATGGTATATATACCAAACCTATTTTTTATACTAAGATTGTCGATCATAATGGCAAGGTTCTATTAGAAAATGAACAGGAAAAGAAGCAGGTCATGAAGGAATCAACTGCCTGGCTTCTTACCAGTGCCATGGAGGACGTCGTTACCAAAGGAACCGGCAGGGCATTAAAACTTACCGAAGTTGATATGCCTGTCGCAGGTAAGACTGGATCTACCTCGGACTATAACGATTTATGGTTTTCCGGCTTTACACCGTATTATACTGCAACTATCTGGTCCGGTTTCGACAATAACCGCACACAGACTGATAGAAGCTATAACAGAGTTATATGGAAGACCATTATGGAACGTATTCATATTGAGAAGGATCTTGAAACGAAGTCCTTTACTAAGCCTGATTCCATTGTGTCTGCAAAAATATGTACAAAATCTGGCAAACTTGCCGTAGAGGGTTTATGCGACCACTATCTAGGCGGAGACGCAACCAAGATTGAATACTTTGCTAAGGGTACGGAACCTACTGAGAGATGTGATGTCCACGCAAGTACCACCATATGTACCGAATCAAATGCACTAGCCTCAGAGGGTTGTCCGATCAATACCAGGAAAGAGGGCGTCTTCCTAATTAAAACTGAGATAGACAAGACCTATGATACCCCATATATCCTACCCTCAACCTCGTGTTCGATACACAAAGCAAGCTATTATGAGGATGAGCCACTTTATGAGGATGAACCACTTTATGAGCCGCAGATTGATCCGGTTGATGATTTCTTAAATAATTTATTGCCCTAACTTAGTACACTAGTAAGGGAGTATAAGCGTTGAATAATGCCTATACTCCCTTTATTATATAATAAACACTTCACATACTAACTCTATCTTAAGATTTCATCTTTGCATCAAAAAACCATGAAGCTATATAGCTGAAAATCAAGGCAGCTGAGATACCGACCGCTGAGGAGGTAAAGCCACCCTTGAATATTCCAATAAGACCTTCCTTATCAACGGCTTCTTTAACACCCTTAAACAAGACACTGCCGAAGCCTGTCAGTGGCACGCTTGCGCCTGCTCCGGCCCATTTGGCAAATGGTTCATATATACCAACTGCTCCTAGAATTACACCGAGGCATACCAATATCACCATAACCCTACCTGGCAATAGCTTAGTCTTATCCAATAATATTTGAGTAGCAACACAGATTGCGCCTCCTATTACAAACGCTTTCAAGTAATCCATATTAATCTCCATTCCGCGCTGTTATTAATTGCGCACATAAAGTAATGTCCTTTGGCTTATTTTGACTCTACCATTACAGCATGAGCTATGCCGGGAACCGTATTCCCTTCATTAAAACTGACCTGTGATAGAAGGGCCCCGGTCGGAACAAATAATACTCTCTTCCATACCCTCTTTCTAAGCTGTTTTAATATATATCCGGTAAAAGTTATTGCTGAGCATCCGCATCCGCTACCTCCGGCATGGGTATCCTGTTCATCCTTACTGTAAATTTCGATTCCACAGTCCATATACTTATCAGTAATGTCATATCCCTTCTCCTTTAATAAATCAATTAGAATATTCTTACCGACATACCCCAAATCTCCAGTGATAATCTTGTCATAGTAGTCTGGTTTTATCCCTATATCCTCAAAATTCTGTTTTATCGTCTCAAAGGCTGCTGGCGCCATGGCCGCACCCATGTTCATCGAATCCTTTATTCCATAATCAACTATCTTTCCGGTTGTAATACCTGTAATATGAACATCCGCCTCCTCCGGATTCTTCTGTGGAGCAGCTTGATTCGAGATCACTACTGCCCCGCTTCCGGTAACGGTCCAGGAGGCCGAATATGGACGTTGATTACCATAATCTAATGGGAATCTGAATTGCTTTTCTGCACCAGCAAAATGACTTGAGGTTATAGCCAATACCTTGTCTGCAAATCCTCCCTCTACCAATATCGCACCAATTGACATGGCTTCTCCCATAGTTGAGCAGGCACCATAAATTCCAAACATAGGAATATCCATTTCAGCGACTCCAAAGGAGGTGGCAATCAATTGTCCAAGCAGATCCCCTCCTACGATATATCGCATGTCTCCTGCCTTTAGCCCAACTTTAAGTATGGCTTTCTGTGCTGCTTCCTTCATCAATTCGCTCTCTGCTTCTTCCCAGGTTTTCTTTCCAAGCATCGGATCCTCCCAGATTACATCAAATAACCTCCCTAACGGCCCATCTCCTTCCTTCTTACCTGCAATCGAAGCACCCGAAATTATAAATGGTGGTTGTTGGAATATTATACTCTGCTTCCCGGTTATCTTTGCTTTAGCTGTCATATTTGTAACTCCTTATCTTATCAAATATAGAATTTAGACCATCTCAAACTGCTTTAAGATATAGTAAATCAATCCCAATAACCAGGAAGAGAATATACCATAGAGGATTACAGGCCCTGCAATCGTAAATATCTTGCAACCGATTCCAAATATCTGTCCCTCCTTCTTATATTCAACTGCAGGTGCTGCAACCGAATTGGCAAACCCGGTAATCGGAACCAAGGTCCCTGCTCCTCCATATTTTGCAAGTTTCTGATACAGACCAAGTCCTGTCAAAAGGATGGATAAGAAGACCAGTGATAAAGTAGAATAGGCTTTTGCCAACTCAATATCAGAAGTATAGGAGTTAAAATAATCGGTAAATGCCTGTCCTAAGGTGCAGATAGCACCTCCGATGACAAATGCCTTAATACAGTTTTTGGCACAGCTGAATTTGGGGGTAACCTGCTTAACATATTGTTTATAGTTTTCATTTCTGACATTCTTGTTCTTTTCACTAACTACCTTTGCTGCCGATCCATTATTTTTTGTACCCATAATATCACCCTGCCTTTCATTTTGATGTGCATCCGCATATATCCTTCTAGGTGAACCATTCTCTATCACAGGCTTGCACCAGAGTTCCCTCAAAGGTGTCAGTAGCTTCTCCTGTGAAATAATTTACGCATAATACGATCGCTATGGCTGCAATAATGAGCAAGGCAGCAATGATTAGAATTCTCTTTCTCCTGATTGTCATATAAACACCGAAGCCTCCTATATAAGTTAGTACAAACTGGAAAGAAGCATCAGATTAATCATCCGATGCTTCTTTTTATGCTATTATTATGTGATATAAAATCTTAACTATACTGGAAATATTTATGCTCCAAGTTTTTCTCTCATAATCCTGAGAATCCGCTTTTCCATCCTAGAGACTTGAACTTGGGAAATCCCAAGCTCCTTCGCAATATCGGTCTGAGTTCTATCTTTAAAGTATCTAAGCCTGATGATTTCTTGTTCCTTCTCATTCAGAGAGGCTATTATCTCACCTAATGCAAGCTTATCTACTAAATCTTCACTTTCGTCTTTTGTTTCTGCTATTTTATCAATCAGATAAATCGGGCTACCATCACCCTGGTAAATAGTCTTATATAATGATTCTACCTCGGCACCCGTTTCTAGTGCCATTACAATTTCGTCCTTCGCTATGTTTAATTTCTCTTCAATCTCATCTAGTGTCGGTTCTCTTCCGTAGGTATTACTAAACTGCTCCCTCAGAACTCTTATCTTTGTTGCTGACTCCTTAAGCGACCGGCTTACCTTGATCATTCCGTCATCCCGTAAAAAACGTTTTATTTCACCTGTTATCATTGGCACTGCATAGGTAGAAAATTTTACTTCATAGCTGGAATCAAATTTATCAATTGCCTTAATGAGCCCGATGCTACCTATCTGAAATAAATCCTCCATCTCATGCCCCCGGTTGGCGAATCTTCTGACAATACTCCATACCAAACCCACATTTTCAACAACGACCCGATCTCTGGCTTCCTTATCACCTTCCTTGGATAGTTTGATCAGCTCAAGCGTATCCACATTAAACCTCACTCCTTTCTAAAATATGTAGTAATACAAGCTCTCCTACGAATATGTCCTCCGGTTGAACTAACACAGCATAGCCACTCAGTGGCTGCAAATGCTGATGAACACCTGTAAATATAGTAATGAATTTCTAATGAGTGGAATCACTCATTTGGAATCTCATTATTATATTTGCCAAGAATTCAGCATAGCTGAATTCTTTATTCACACTATACTGCGTTCTGTTTGTTTTCCTGTGCATAGCCCTTCAACCTCTCTACTCCCCCTAATCTCTTCTTCATTCTAATCAAGGTACCCTTGCCGACCGAAGATTCTACCTCAAGCTCATCCATAAAGGCCTCCATAAAGGAAAAACCCATACCGGAGCGTTCCAGCTCCGGTCTGGTGGTATAAAGCGGTTCCATAGCCTTCGCAATATTACCGATCCCCACACCCTTATCTTCAATCTCAACTGTAAGCTCATTCTCACAGGTTGTGCAGCTCATACGAATAGTTCCAACATGGTTCTCATACCCGTGTATGATGCAGTTTGTTACTGCCTCGGATACTGCTGTCTTAATATCTGCCAACTCCTCGATAGTAGGATCCAAGGTTGCTGCAAAGGCAGCAACAACCGTTCTTGCAAAGCTTTCATTCTGTGACCTACTTTCAAACTCCAATGACATCTTATTCCTATCGTTCATAATAAATTTTGTCCCCTTTCCTATTCCTATCATATAATAATTGGTAACTGCTCATTACCTTCACAGTTGCAGGATCTTTAAAGCGCTTTCTAAGGAGTCAAATTTCTCGATTATTTTGTATAGACCTGATAATCTGAACACCCTATCTACAGTAGCATTTACACTGACAACTGCTATCTTGCCCCCGATGAATATAACCTTTTTGTATCTTCCCATGATGACTCCAATTCCCGCGCTGTCCATAAAACCTGCTCCAGTAAAATCAAATATTATATTCTTAATATGATTGCGGTCAATGAGTTTGTCCGCCTTTTCCCTAATGCGAATGGCATTATGATGATCAAGTTCTTCATTTAATCTGATTACTAAAACTCTCTGGTTGATCTCGTACAATGTCCCCTCCTCTCTGTCATTTTGTTTGTTCCTTTCCTCTTTCCTACTGTCCTGCATGCAACAAATTCCCTCCTGGTAATCATAATATAATTACTAAACACCTTAAAAACAACTAAGTATATCCTCATTATTGACACGAAAAAAAGACCTTTTATGGGAGAAATAGATTCTCCTGCATGAAACGTCTTTCTTCAAAATCATTTTATCCTGTGTTTTTTAATTACTCTCCATCTGGTAACTGTTCCAAAAAGTCTATTGAATCATCATATCTCTTTGAACCAACAAAATCCGTTGTAATGATTGTATAATACAGAGAGGCATTCTCATAATCATTCAGCCTGTGATAAGCTCTTGCAATAAAATAAATCGTACTCACATCTGAGGGGTCAAATACATATGCCTTATGAAGCTCTACTAACGCTTCCTCATACTTATAATCTCCATATAAGGAATGTCCGATATCATAGTGCTCAGCTGCTACCACCGGATATATCTCAGTCTTTAACCGGTCAAGTAGCACTTTGGAAGGCTCTGATTCATATTTGTTTACGTCGATGGTCTGCAGTGTATCCGCGATTTCTACTAGAACTCTCTCCTCTTCTGGCTTTACCAGTTCCACTAGATACATATCTGCCGCAGAGAGTAATGCATCATACAATCCCGTGTTTACCTCCGGAATAACGATGCTATCAATCTGCGTCTGCAACTGTGTGACCTTCTGCTCTAGCTCTTGTTTGTCTTGTTGAAGAGCAATTATAGTTTCTTCTTTTGCTTCCAGAGCTACCAGTCCAGAGCTTTGATCAACATAGTCCTGATTGCCTTGTGTAGTATCATTCTTTTTCAGTGAGGGGATAACTAGGATTGCCATTACCGCCAAACCAATAACGACACCAATCACTAAATTGATAAAGGCCATAATATTGGGCTTGTCTTCTCGATAGGACGAAATCGGCATAATTGAGGAAGCAAGACTCTTCTCAGAATCTGCTCCGCCCTCAGCATCATTTAATAGAGAAGGCGCTGGCTCCAACTCACGCAAATAACGCAATGTGGTAGTATTGGAGCAATCTATCTTAGCGGCACGAATTAGGCATCTCTTAGCCTTCTCATTATCCCCGTCCTTCATGAATAACAGGGCAAGCAGATGGTGCGCCCTTATAAAACGCGGATTCAGCACAATGACCTTCTTAAGCTGGATCACTGCCAGATCCTCACTTCCATGTTTTGAATACTCCAATGCGGTGTTATATCTCTTGATTGCCTGGTTCAAACTGTCAAGCTTTGTTGGATTAGACTGAACTGCATCGATATATTCGTCAGCGTCATTATCGTCAGGGTGGAAATGTCTACTGATAACCCACTCACTGAGTGCCGCTACAGTCTCACCCATCTCAAAATAAATCAATCCTAACAGGTTTCTTGCATTCGTATTGGCTTTATTTAATTCAAGGCTGTTTCGTAAAGCAATCTCTGCTCCGGACAAGTCCCGTACCTTTGCTCTGGCCAGACCATTATTATAGTATAAATTTGAAGACCTTAATATCTTCTTATACAATGTTAAATCCGTACCGCAATACTCACAGCGTTTTCTCTTATCAGACATATTACTTTGGCAATTCGGGCAGACCATAGTATCCTCCATAATGCCGTTTTCCAGCATCTCAACGAACCTCGCGATAAGCACAGGAAAACGCTAATCGTTAATTTTCTTTATTCCCCTTTAATAGTTCCTTCAGTATGTCCGATATATCCGTCAAGTCATTGTTATTAATGACATCCTCCGCCTGCTCAATTTCCAGACTGGGTTGGAACTTTAATATCTCTTCGTCAAAATTAATCATCGGTGCATTGCCTCCTATGTTAACCAATAATTACAGGAATTATATCTCACTTAACATCATAACCATAAAACTACCAAAAATCAAGAGTTTATCATTAGGAAACATAAAAAATCCTTTCAAAATTGATTTTGAACAGTATGCGGGAAGTTTGCATTTGAATTTCTTGTACGTTGTTAGAATCCTCTTGACTAACGAACGAAATAGTTTACAATTATATTATCTGTGTGGATACCCCTGTATATCCCTAAAGCAGCTCAGTTTTAAGAAAGGCATGGTTATTATTATGACAAAAAACAAATACAGACTTTCTTTCTTTATTCTTATATTACTGTCGGTTTTATTTCTTCTAGGTGGCTGCAGTATTAAAGAAGATGAGGAAATTGTTACAATTAATAATAGGAAGCTTACGCTGGAAGATTTTAAGTACGATATCTACCTAATTGAATTAGATGGCAACTCTCGTGATGAATATTACAGTGAGTCGCTGGGAATTAGCTATTGGGATTACGAAGTGAACGATATCACCATGCGCGATGCAGCAAAGGATACCATCCTTTCCAGAGTTATTTTATATGAGATTTTAAATGATCAGGCGAAACAGGCTAATTTGAGTTTGACGGATGATGAAATTACAGCCAATCAAATAGCGGTTGACAGCTTTATAAAAAGCACAACCGAGAAAGTAGTTGCTGAAGCTGGATTGAACAAAGATATGCTTCTGACTGCATATAATAAATTTTCACTAGGTGATAAGTATTATAAGCAATTGGCCAAAACCTTTATGATTGATGAGGAATCCATAGCAGCTGGTATTTCACCGGAGGATTACCGTGAGTACAAGACGGAAACACTGTATGTTCCCACAGTTAAGAATGAGAATCAAGAGATTGTTGTGCTCAGTATAGAGGAAGTCGAAGCTTCCTATGCAACTATCACAGAGGCCCTAGAAAAGGTTAAAGCCGGAGCTGATTTTGCACAGCTTAAAGATGAAAATGCAAACCTTTCATATTATGCAAGAGACTTTATCCTTACTGATAACCTTCCCGAACAGGAATACAAGAATTCTGCAGTACTTTTGGAAAACGATGAATATAGTGAAATTGTATCAACCAATTATGGTTATTATATAATCCATATGTTAGACAATAACGCTAGCAGCCGCTACGAGAAAGCGATTGCAGAGGCAATATCTGCTGAAGAGAATACACAGTTTCAAGTAGTTTACGAAAAGTTAAAGGCGCAGTACAATATCAAGATTAATTCCGAGTATTGGGATACGATTGTGATTGGTAAAAAGTAATGACTGAGAATAATAATAAAAAATACATATATGGAATAAAGCGGGGGCTACCGATTGCTTTTGGATATATCCCGGTGTCTTTTACCTTTGGTATAATGGCTGTCTCTGGAGGAATGCCCATCTGGATGGCAGTCTTTATTTCTTTATCTAATTTGACTTCGGCAGGTCAATTTGCAGGTACTAATCGAATTATTGCAGGTGCCGGGTATTGGGAAATAGCAATTGTCACTCTGACTATTAACCTACGCTACATGCTTATGTCCCTCTCTCTCTCCCAGCGTGTAGAGCGTAGCATGAACATATGGAAGCGTCTGTTGGTCTCTTTTGGAATTACCGACGAGACCTTCTCTGTTGCATCCATGGAACCTGACACAATTTCCTTTCCCTATCTGATGGGCTTAATTACAGGTCCCATATTAGGTTGGACTCTCGGAACAGCACTGGGCGCCATGATCTCCTCCGCCCTTCCAGAAGCCATAGGAAATGCTATGGGAATTGCTTTATACGGTATGTTTATTGCCATTATCCTGCCACCCTCCAAAAGATCACGGCCTGTCAGATACATACTGCTGTTGTCCATCACTGTAGTATGCCTACTCCGCTACATTCCCTTATTTAAGGGCGTGTCTCCTGGTTTGAGGATAATCATAGCTACCTTTGTCGGTGCTGGAATCGGTGCACTTCTGTTCCCGGTAGATGAAGGAACTGAGCAGGGAGGTCCTAATGAATCTTAAATCAGCTTTTATTGCAATCCTTATTATGGCTTTCGTGACCTACCTTACTAGAGCTTTACCGCTTACTGTATTCCGTAAACAAATCAAATCCAAGTATATAAGGTCCTTCTTATCCTATGTGCCTTATGCCGTACTTGGAGCACTGACCATTCCAGATATATTCTACTCCACCGGTAATACTGTGACTGCTATCTGTGGGACAATGGTCGCACTATTGCTAGCATATAGAGAGAAGAGTCTGGTGATTGTAGCCCTCGGAGCTTTGACAACCGTTTTTCTTACTGCGCTATTAATCCCACTTTTTGCATAAATTTAATGGATAGTATATTTTACACCCACATATAATATAATGATTAACGCTTCGTAATCAATCATATAATTTCTTCTGTATGATGATATAGCTTCCAATACAAAGGTTGGGGATATAGTTGAAAGAATAGGAGCAAACATATGGTGAAATCAACTATAAAATTAATTGGGTTATTCTCGAAAAAAATCAGCGATGAACATGTAGCAGCTTTTTCTGCCCAAGCTGCTTTCTTTATAATTATCTCATTTTTTCCTTTTATTATGTTATTGCTAAGTATTATTCGGTACATCCCCTTTGAGGAGAGCACGATGCTCGAGGTATTCTCGCAGATATTTCCTAGCGCAATTAACTCTCTTGTTGTAACAGTAATTGATGAAATATATCATATACCCTCAACCGGAACCTTAATACCTATTACTGCAATTACTGCTCTATGGTCTGCTAGTAAGGGCTTTCTTGCTATCATGAGAGGTTTAAATTCAGTATATGAGATTAACGAATCTAGGAACTATTTCTTCCTACGGATAACTTCCACTATATATACCTTGGTATTTGCCATAATGCTGATAGCCAGTATGGTGCTGTTTGTGTTTGGTAATAGTCTGTACCTCTGGATTGAGCAAAAGATACCTGCTTTTCAAGGAATGGCCTTACTGATAATAAGTCTACGTACCATAGTCGGAATGATTATCCTTCTGATATTCTTCCTGATCATCTACTTAGCTATTCCAAACCGGAAGACCAAGATAATTAACTGCCTTCCTGGCGCTATCCTCTGTTCTGCAGGCTGGATGGGGTTTTCCTATGCATTTTCATATTATATTGATCATTCCTCCAATTACTCTTCAACCTATGGAAGCCTTACTACCATAGTCCTTTTTATGCTATGGTTGTACTTCTGCATGTACATCCTATTTATTGGCGCAGAGGTAAACCATGTATTTGAAGATAAAGCCATAGTGAAGGAAATAAAAGATCTTTATTCGTAAATGAATCCAAGCTTTGTCCCTTTATAGAAATAATTTACGATCTCATCATACTTCTTACCCTCATCTGCAAGTGATTTCACGCCATTCTGACTCATACCGACACCATGCCCGTAGCCACCGCCATATAATACAATATTATCTAGTCCATCTTCACCCTTATTGGTATCTATCACAAAGAAGGCACTGGGTAATAGAGATAAATCATCTACCCCACTTTCATCCAGTCTATATACAGTTGTGCTAATCGGGGATAATAGCACCCGGATATTATATTCTGTTTGAACCTTAATGGTATTCTTAGTCCCGACAATCAAGAGTTCAGAGATAATTCCACCAGTATCTCTCTTACTTGCCGAAATATCCACAATATTGCCTACAGTATCTACTGGAATGCTTTCATAGGTAGCATCACCGTCTTTTTCACTTCCACTTGTCAGAGTTTTTATCAGTTCAGGGTTTGCATTATACCGTCCAGCTAGCTTCTTATCAATATTCTTCTTAATATCCTTAGCGGCGATTTTCACATTCCAACGGTACCAATTAAAACCACTGTCATAGGTGGCAAATTCGCGGTCCATGATAAAGCTACGGAAATTCTCCTCTTTTGATAAATTCTTGTAAATGCTATTACTGAGCGATTGGGTTGCTACATCCTCACTATCTTCCACAGCCATCAGCCTTCCGCTTAGGTAAGGAGTTGCTACTCCATTTGCCCAGACACTTTCAACATCCGTTGTATGTCCACAGGAGGTCGAGAAATAATATGCTGTTATGACCTCACCAGCATACTCCGCAACCTTGCCATAGGTGTCCTTAACTGCAAGTATGGAATCTTCATTTTCCTCAATGTTGTTATATACCTGATAGGATACGCTGTCATCTACATGAGCACCGAAGCTGCTCAGGCTGTTAGCAAGCAGATGCCTGTATGCATAGCTTCTGGCACAAACTGCCTGTACCTTCAGAGCTTCCAGGCCATAGTAGGTCGGCATTTCACTCGGTATAACCGCATATAGGTATTCTTCTAGCGATAATTCATTTACAACTAGCAGCCCTTGCTCTCCCTCAGAAATCTCGATACTTCCCCTGTATTTAGGATTACCGGTAGATCGTTCCACTGACAGTAATTCAATTCTTCCTTTTTCAGTGGATGGTGTGATCTTTATCCTTCCCTCCATAAAAAGCTCATCACCAGGCTTTACAGTTATCGTATCCCCCTTCTTATAGGAGTCTTCTTTATCCGCATATGTCACTGTAAAATCTGTGTTGACCGTAAACTTTAAATTGTCATGGTAGATATCCTTATAGTTTGACGTATGCAGGAGAACCCGGATGTTTTCAGCCTTAATACTTTCCCTTATCAATGCAGCGCTGATCTTACCTGCGGATACAACAAAATCCGTGGTCTCATAACCCACGAGGATACTATTAGTCTCCTCCATGGATAGTTCATCATAAAGCTTATATATCTTGTAATCCTCCTCTAAAAAAACCTTCCCATAGCCTTCGACTTCTATATAATCTTCGCCTGATAATAATACTTTTCCATGGATCAGATCCGGCTTAACGCTAATTCCAACCACTCTCCCATCTTCGATGGAAATATCACCTACTACCTTCTCAATATTAGTTGACAATCTGTTCTGTGCATTAAATGCCTTATCCACCCCATTAATATAAGTTTCTACCAGCAGATCCTCTCCCTGTTTAATCCACACATTATGAATAGTTATCTTTTCTGTAGTTACCCTAGACAGATAGACAATCTCTTTATCACACACCAAAACTTTAATAGCATGATTAATATATTTCTCGTTAAAATCCTCTCCGGTCAGACTGGTACTGCGAAGCCGGTCAGTGCTGTCATTTCTAGGAACCGTCTCTCCCTGAACTAGAGAATTACTCTCTGCAGTTTGTTGTCTAAGATTTTCAATAAGTGTCTCATAGTTCTTGGCATTTTCATAATAATATCTTCCAAGGTCAGTTACGATTCGATCCTTACCTTCCTCTGTAAGTTCCCTCTGCAGTACAAAGAGAGTCTCTTCCTTCAGCAAAGACTTCTCCTCCGGTATCAAGCTAAGAATAGCCTCGTATACTTCAAGGAATTCCTGTATCAGCATCTCCTCCTCCGAATTAACGAAATCAAAGGATAGATCTGCATACGCTGCTTGAAGATCCGGATTTTTTATTATTAGTTTATCAATCAATCCCTTACATTCACCATATGTAAGAGTCTCCTTAGGTGTAATCTCTATATCTACCTCAATGAGTCCCATTTTCCATACTGCATTTACATAGGAATCATACCAACCAGACATCGTAGCCTCCGAATATTTTATCCCAATCGGCAGGGCTTCTCTAGCAGCCTTATCATATTCAAGGAAGCTTAACAGACGATACGCTTCCGCTTTGGTGATAACATTCTCCTTAACGGCTTTTTCTTCAATATCTTTTTTGTCACCCATGTTCAAGCGTCTTATGACATTTACCGTGAATATAACCAGTATAATCCCGACACATATTCCCATCAATATCAGCTTCTTCTTAATATTCATCGTGTCTCCTACTCCGGGTATATTTGCTCCCTGCTATGTTAATTATCCCATACGCTAATATATTATGTCAATGAGGGGTATTATAGTACAAGTTTTATATAAGTCATAGAATTCTCATTCGTCCAGGCATACTTGAATACGGAACATTTATTAGGTCGACTGCGTCTAATATATGTATGTTAGGTTATAATATAGGTATAGTTTTAATTAATGAAAGAAAGGAGAATAACGAACTAATATTCAAGTATGCCTATGTACTTGTTCGCCGATTTTACTTGTACTTATGCTCGAAATATGTGCGGTTCGTTTGTGACCATATGAAGAAAATAGTAATTGGAATCAGCATTACACTTGTAATGTTTTTATTGATTGGATGTGGGAAGGATAAGAGAAATGATCTTAAGAATACTGAGGATAATATCTCTCCGACTCCAACCGAGGGGGCGACTTTACCGATTAAGGAAGAAAAGGGAGAGGTTACCCCTATTGTTGATGATATTGTAGAAAATAGACTTACGTCACGGGACTACTATCCTCTTATATCGGATACCGAATATATCTATGAAGGTATGGGGAACGAGTATGCATCCTTCACGATGTATATCGATTATCTGGATAGTGACAGAGGAAGAATGCAGACCAGAACTAATAATGGCGGAACGGAGACAGTTAGAGTTATAGAAGTTAATGATAAAGCTGTTACTGTAATCTATGTAATTAATGAGAGCTATTACAGAGATAATTTACTTAATAAGGAGGGTGCAGAGGGCCAAGAAGAGATATTACTCCAGGACCCTCTGATTATAGGAACAAATTGGGAGCTTCCTGACGGTAGAAAGCGTTCAATCACAGCTACTGATGTCGAAATACAGACACCTTCCGGCAATTACAAGGCTTTGGAAGTTACCACTGAAAGTATAGACAGCAAGGTCATGGATTATTATGCGAAGGAAGTCGGATTAGTCAAATCTATCTTCCAATCAGGAGATATGGAAGTCACTTCAACATTAAGCGAAATAAACCAAACCACTCCCCTAATTCAAAACCTGACCGTGTTTTATCCTGACCAGGATGAAAAGCTCCATGCAGAGCAGGTTAATGTATCCTTTCATACTGGTGATATCACCAGGCTTATTCTAAAAGATGCGTTAGTAAATGATCTCCCAAAGGAATCATATTTGCCCTTGTTCAGCTCAGGTACAACGATTAAATCACTTTCTTTGGGAACTGACGGAATCGTATATGTTGATTTTTCTCGTGAACTAGTAACAGATATGAATGTCGGTGCTGGGTATGAAATGCTTATCTTGCAAGGTATCGCCAATACGCTTGGCAACTATTACGGTGCCAAAGAAATCATTCTTACTGTTGATAATAAACCTTATGAATCCGGCCATATATCAGCGCAGGAAGGTGAGACTATCAAGGTCAATCTAGAAGACATAGAATATTGATAGAAATGGAATCAGACCCCAGGATGATGTGTTTCCTCAATCCCGAGGTCTGATTACTTATAATTTACTATTCTGATTTGCTGAATTTCATTATTCTATCCGCAATGTTATCAATCTTACGCTTGTCTGCAAAGAAACGAACCTGACCGCCATTATCAATGATGTAGAAGCTCTCATTATAAGGCAGATATGAAGTCTTGTTAAGTAGCTTGCCCTCGCCATGATAACTGATTGTAATGAATGGAGTAAGTCCCTCTGTGTCCACGGCCTCCTTCATCTCAGCATCATATCCAGCCGCAATCATTACCTGGTAGACATTCTTAAAGACATCCTCTTGTACTATGTTTCCATTATAATAGTAGGTTGCTTTATTATCAGCTTCACCAGAATCATTTGTTATAGCTTCACGTTTGATTTCCATGGTATATAGCTGGCCTTCGATTTCAATTTCGACCCTATCGATTGATTCAATATTTTGTAAACTGATAAATGAACTAATTACTTTGAAGGGATCCACCGTAAGCATGCCGTCAACGCCCTC
>DATESP010000218.1:0-2674 GCA_035270645.1 Mobilitalea sp.
TCCATAGGAACGAGATTTAATGATAGAATCACAGGTAAGATTAGTGAGTTTGCTAAAAATGCAAAAATCATTCATGTGGATATAGATTCGGCTTCAATTTCCAGAAACATTGTAGTTGACATTCCAATTGTTGCTGATGCAAAGATTGCAATTGAAACTATCCTTAAATATGCTAAGCCCCTAGATATAAAAGAGTGGGTACTGGATGTAATGGAGTGGAAGAGGCTGTATCCGCTGAATATGGATAAGAATCAGGGTATGACACCAGAAAATATAATTAGTAAAATAAATGAAATGTTTTTAAATTCTATTATTGTTACAGATGTAGGGCAGAATCAGTTGTGGGCTACACAGTATCTGGAGTTAGATGAGAACAGGCAAATGCTGACCTCGGGAGGGCTTGGGACGATGGGCTATGGATTTCCTGCAGCGATAGGAGCAAAGCTTGGAAATCCTGAAAAGGACGTCATATGCATTGCGGGAGATGGCGGAATACAGATGAACATTCAAGAGATGGCTACCGCAGTCACATTGGAGCTCCCGGTTATTATATGTATCCTTAATAATGGATATTTGGGTAATGTTCGTCAATGGCAGGAAATGTTCTATGAAAAGAAGTATTCCAGTACTTGCCTGACTTACCGTAAAAGGTGTAACAGAAATTGTCAAGATCCGGAGAAGGGCTGTCCAAAATACACACCGGATTTTATTAAGCTAGCTGAAAGCTATGATGCTATGGGTATACGGGTTGAAAAGACAGAGGATATTGAACAAGCCTTTATACAGGCAATGGCAAATAAATACTCACCAACTGTTATTGAATTTATTATAGAAAGAGAAGCAAATGTCCTGCCAATTGTGCCTAGTGGTAAACCACTAAGCGAAATGATAATGGATTATTAGGAGGAAAAATAGATGAAAAAAAGATGGGTTTCCTTATATGTAGAGAACGAAATAGGTGTACTTGCTAAAATCACAGGATTATTTTCTGCTAAATCCTATAATCTGGATAGTCTTACAGTTGGAGAGACGGAGGATAGGACAATTTCTAGAATGACGATAGGCTTGACAAGCGATGATGTAACCTTTGAACAGATTAAAAAACAGTTAAACCGTAGCGTAGAGGTAATTAAGGTGGTTGACTATACTGATATCGCGATTTGTATAAAAGAAATTCTCTTTGTGAAGATCAGTAATTGTTCCAAGGAAGATAAGTCGGAGATATTTCGAATGGCCAATGTATTTGGAATCACGGTGACAGACTATGATAAGAGTAACGTACTATTAGAGAGCGTTCAATCTGAAACGAATAATAATGATATCATAAGATTATTGGATAAGAGCTTCTGTAATAGGACTGAGATTGTTCGCGGTGGTAGTGTGGCAATTGAATCCATTAGTATGTCAAACAGGTAATATGCGTATGTAATTTCTCGATTAACAAGCTTTATTGGGTCACATGCCCCATTTACGGGTTTGGTATTTATGCCGATAGTATAATAAACTCTAGATACCTTACTTGCTCTTATTTTCTGGCCTTGTTGAGTTATGGCAAAATATAAAGTTTTTAAAATATCCTTTGATATATATGTAAAAAGAAGATATAATATACTCAGGTATGTTTAAGTTGCCGAAGTTTGGAAAAAAATATAAAAGGGAATATTTTGTAAATGCGCAGATGTTTTGTACAACTTAACATAAATCGTATATAGTATAAGTATATATAAAGATTGGGACATAATTAATCAAACTACAAATTAAAAACTTATAATAAGAATAGAAGATAGAGCCGTTAGATACGGTATGAAAGGAGTTTTATTATGCACGGTAGTGATATCGGAATCGATTTAGGAACCGCAAGTGTGTTGGTTTATATAAAGGGGAAGGGCGTTGTCCTGAAGGAACCCTCGGTAGTAGCTTTTGACAGAGATACTAATAAAATTAAGGCAATTGGTGAGGAAGCAAGATTAATGCTAGGAAGGACACCTGGTAATATTATAGCCGTTAGACCTCTCAGACAAGGTGTTATTTCTGATTATACAGTAACAGAGAAGATGCTTAAGTATTTTATTCAAAAAGCAGTCGGTAAGCAAAGATTTCGGAAGCCGAGGATAAGTGTATGCGTTCCCAGCGGTGTAACAGAAGTTGAGAAAAAAGCAGTAGAAGATGCTACTTACCAGGCAGGAGCCAGGGAGGTTGCTATTATTGAAGAACCGATAGCGGCTGCTATTGGTGCCGGTATCGACATCTCGAGACCCTGTGGTAACATGATTGTAGACATCGGCGGTGGAACCACGGATATTGCAGTTATTTCCCTAGGAGGTACTGTTGTTAGTACTTCTGTTAAGATTGCTGGTGATGACTTTGATGATGCCATTGTCAGATATATGAGAAAGAAACATAATCTTCTGATTGGTGAAAGAACTGCGGAGGACATTAAGATTAAGATTGGTTCGGCTTATCGTAGGCCAGAATCAGTTTCTATGGCTGTTAGAGGACGTAACCTAGTGACAGGTCTACCTAAGACAATCGAGGTTACTTCAGAAGAAACAGAGGAAGCACTTAAAGAAACCACCTCACAGATTGTGGAAGCTATTCATAGTGTATTGGAAAAGACACCACCGGAGCTGGCGGCTGATATTGCAGACCGTGGAATTGTATTAACCGGAGGCGG
>DATESP010000219.1:0-3081 GCA_035270645.1 Mobilitalea sp.
ATCATGGTGCATTTATGGGATTTTTGCCGACAATCAGAGGCAAGGCTATGGAGCATACAGGACGGATTAAAGGGTTAGAAAATCTACATTTGAGTGGACAGTGGCTACAACCACCGGGAGGATTACCTGTAGCAGTAATGACTGGAAAGGACACTGTTATGAGGATCTGCAAGAAAGAAAAAAGGCAATTTGTGACCTTTGATTAAAAAGACCACCTTTTTGGTAAGGACAGATAAAGCTGAGTCCCATCAAAAAGGTGGTTTATGTTTGTTGAAATATAATATCTATAAAAATGATTCCAGATTCAATTGGTTCTCATCATCGTTAAGTTTATTACCCTGATGATACTTTTCCATAATATTGTGGATTCTCTCTACAGGGTTAAGAAGTCCGCTGATACTGTTATTATGGTTAATTGTATCGATAATCAGAGCGATATATTTACTCATATCTACATTAATGTAATAAGGCTTTGTTAAGAGCTCCGGTGTCTGATAGATCAGGTTAGTTGTCATAAGCTTATAAATAAGTCCTTTTTCATATGCCTCATCGAATTTTGCAAAACCACCGGTGAATAGACCGAAGGTGGAGGCAACGAAGATACGATTAGCTTTCCTTCTCTTAAGCTCGGTAGCAACCTCTAGGATACTGTCGCCGGAGGAAATCATATCATCCACTATGAGTATGTCCTTACCTTCCAAATCGGTTCCTAAAAATTCATGAGCTACTATGGGATTTCGTCCATTTACAATCTTAGTAAAATCTCTTCTCTTATAAAACATACCCATATCAAGGCCAAGGACATTAGCATAATATACAGCTCTTGACATTCCACCCTCATCAGGACTGATAATCATCATATGTTCTGCATCCAACGTAATATCGGGAACAGTTTTTAGAATGGCTTTAATGAACTGATAGGTTGGAGATACAGTTTCGAGACTATTAAGCGGGATGGCATTTTGCACCCTAGGATCGTGGGCGTCAAAGGTAATGATACTTTCCACTCCCATATGGGTTAATTCCTGTAAGGCCAGCGCACAATCCAGTGATTCTCTGGAGGTACGTCTATGCTGCCTACCTTCATAAAGAAAGGGCATGATGACGGTAATCCTTCGCGCTTTACCACCAACTGCCGCAATTATTCTCTTCAAATCCTGATAATGGTCGTCCGGTGACATATGATTTGTATGCCCACAGACTGTATAGGTAAGATTATAGTTGGTTACGTCAACGAGCAGAAATAAATCAACTCCACGAACAGATTCCTTAATCATACCCTTGGCTTCACCAGTGCCAAATCTTGGACAGCAGGCATTCAATAAATAAGAATCTCTTTGATAACCTGTAAAAGCGATGGTACCCTTATGCTCGCTTTCCCTGTTGTTACGCCATTCGACAAGAAAGTCATTAACTTTCTGGCCTAGTGTATTACTGCTCTCAAGTGCGATAATACCTAACGGTCCTACTGGAATGGTTTCAACGATCATCTCATGATTTGTCATTACGGTCCCTCCATATTTTAAGTTGATGACAACAAAATCCACTACAAGTTATAACATTTATAGACCTTTTAGTCAAGTAGCATTCGTATGTAAATTTGTGACTTTTGTGACTATTCAGAACCCCGAAAATCACGTATGCATTTAACATAACTGTGAAGGTACTGAACAATTTTAAATATATGACGTTAGCATACCGCATTACTTAATGCTTTATGCAAGCGGATATCTTCTCCAATGATTCGACGAGGAGAGTAATTGCTAATTATTCTGGAATAAATCCTTTCACCATAATTGGTATTGATATTCTCCAACGATAAATTAGTCGAAATCATGGTGGATTTCTGTTTTAATAGACGTTCGTTAATGATCAGGTATAACTGGGAGGTAGTAAATGAATTACCTAACTCGGTTCCCAGATCATCGATTATAAGAAGATCACAATCTAGAATATATTCAAATTTATTAGCTGCCGTATAGGTACTGCTTTCATCTTTTCCGAATTTATTCTTCTCAAGAATATCGAACAAACGAAAAGCGGTCAGATAGATTACAGTGTATCCACGATCCAATAATTCTTTAGCGATACAATTAGCTAAAAATGTCTTTCCGACACCTGTATTACCTAGAAATAAAAGGTTGTCCCGTTGTTTATCAAAATGTCTAATAAAGCTCTTACAATAGGCAACAATCTTCTGCATATTAGAAAGAGGAGATAAACCGGTCATTTCATCGATATAATCGTCAGAATAATATTTAAAAGAAAAGGTACTGAAATTCTCATGCTCCAGTATGGTTTTAATATTTGAATCAGCGTAAACCAGAGTCGCTATCGCTTGCTTAAAACAGTTACATTTTTCATTAAGAATATAACCAGTATCTTTACATTTTGTGCAATTATATCGTAAATCCAGAAAATCAGCCGGGTAACCATGGGAAATTAAGAGCTCTAGTTGGTGGGCTTTGAGTCCAAAGGACTTGGACTTCAACTCTATCAAATCATGAGAATCACCAATAATAGCCATCCTACCACTTTGAGCGGAAAGGGTAATCATCTCATCCTCCAACTCCTTAAGCTCAGGAACTGCCAGAAATGCCTCTTCCCTTCGACGGTCCAATTCATATTTATTTTGAAATCTCCGGTTATCATATTCACGAATGATTTGATTATATTGATCGTTTTTCAGAGCCATATTGAATCTCCTTATAATCCCTTGTTCAAGAGCTTACGTTCAAGGTCAGCATAATCCTTCGAGGTATATGTTCTTTGAGGGTATTGGTTGAACCGATTATTGTTCGGTTTTGTTATCGGGGTTACCTTATGCTCGGCAACAATCTTATTTCCTTTGGTGAATTCTTCGTCAAGCTTTGCGATATCCTTCTTATCCTTAACACCCTTTTTAAACCAGGTTTCTAATATCTTGTCCGTATATTTAAAATCTGGTTTTTGCGTCCGAAGAATCGTCCTGTTACAGGCCTCAATTATTATTTCGTCAGAAAGGGAAAATACTTCAACCCATTTGGTGATATATTGACGTTCAATCTGTCCGGGAGCTCGGTTTAAGCCAAATGCTTTATT
>DATESP010000220.1:0-6001 GCA_035270645.1 Mobilitalea sp.
TAACAAGCTTAGTATAGTCTTCAAAGTAAGCGTTACCCTCCGCCCTAATCTCCAGCTCTATCTGCTGATTGATGATACCAATCAGATATTCCCTCAGATTATCTCTATGTACAAAGACATCGCTTAACTCGATTTTCTTACTTCTTTTCATATTCCAGCTGTCCGAGGTTCGGATAGTACTCCCATGCGCCCCCCCGGTATATTCATACTGATCAAAGTACATACTAATAGCGCAGTCCTGATTATAACCTACCTGATAATCCTTATAAGCTTCAAACTGCCTAACCGGAAAATTATTCGCTACCGAATACTCATACTCTACCATTGCCATCTGATACATCTTCATCATGTTGGATTTCTCATACATCAATGCCCTTGTGCTGTAATATAAATTTAACTTTTCTAGAAATATCCGAAAATATAGTGATACAAATTGAGGATATTTAATTGTATATTTCAAAATGCTATCATTCTTGTACTCCATCTCCTGTTGAATCATTTTCTCCTTAACGAGTACAGGACATCCTATCACAAGTTTTCCTCCCCGCAAGATAACCTCTTAACTCATCATATGCGGGATAATATATTCCTATTCTAGTCTTACCATATGTCATTGACTAACTATCGGAAGATTGTAAGCTAATAAACAGGTATGTGATTCTTTCGAACGACATACCTGTTTTTGAAGGGAGCCAATTATTCTTCACCCTGAAGTGCATCATAACCAATTTCACCGGTACGGACCTTGATGACATTCTCAACATCATATACGAAGATCTTACCATCACCGATATTACCAGTATATAATGCTTTCCTAGCCTCTTCAACAACCAGATCTACCGGAACCTTGCTTACAACAATTTCAACCTGTACTTTGGGTAATAGGTTCATCTCAAGAGGAACACCACGATAAAATTCTGTAAAACCCTTCTGAGTTCCGCATCCCAAAACATTGGTCACTGTCATACCGGTTACTTCTATTGCATTCATCGCAACCTTAAGAGCTTCAAACTTGTTTTGTTTTGTAATTATCTCCACCTTAGTTACTTTTGATGAATATTTATCTACCTTATCCATCTTAAACCGTGTGATAGGAACAGCTTCTGATATTGATTTGCCTGCAGCTACCTCCACATCCACAACTCCTGACATCTCTACTGAAGGCATAAAATCTGCATAAGCACTTACCAACCCATGTTCATGAACATCAAGACCGGTGATCTCCTCTTCCTTAGATACCCTTAGACCAATAGTATTCTTAATAATTAGGAAGGTGATTGTAATCGCGACTGTAACCCAAGCAGCAACAGCTCCAACACCAATAATCTGAGTAACTAAGAAGGATGTTCCACCGCCATAGAATAAACCGCCGTCTACTGCAAACAATCCTGTTAGTATAGTACCTAAAGCACCACAAATTCCATGAACACCGACAGCACCAACCGGATCATCAATTTTCAGAACCTTATCAACTAATTCAATACCAAAAACTACTGCAAAGCCTGCAATTATACCAATCATAGCTGCACCAAAGGGAGTAACGAGGTCAGTACCTGCCGTGATGGCTACCAGTCCAGCCAGAGAACCGTTCAAGGTCATGGACACATCAGGCTTCTTATAGCGGATCCAAGTGATAAGCATAACCGTTACACTAGAAACTGCTGCTGCCATATTCGTAGTAACAAAGATATTACCCATAGAAGTCAGGACATCGTCTCCTGTTGCAGATACTGTAGAGCCTCCATTAAACCCAAACCAGCAGAACCATAAAATAAATACACCTAAGGCACCTAATGTTAAGCTGTGGCCGGGAATTGCCTTTGGTTTACCGTTCTTATCGTACTTACCAATTCTAGGTCCTAAGATTTTCGCACCGATTAATGCAGAGACACCACCAACCATATGAACGGCTGTTGATCCAGCGAAATCATGAAATCCCATGTCTGCCAGCCATCCACCACCCCAGATCCAATGACCTGATACTGGATAAATGATTGCGCTGATTACCATGCTATAGATACAGTATGATGAGAATTTTGTTCTCTCTGCCATTGCTCCTGATACAATCGTTGCTGCTGTTGCGCAGAAGACTGTTTGAAAGATCAGGAATGCCATCAGAGGAACACCACTCGGAAGTATGGCTGAATAATCTCCCTTTGCCATCGGGTCAAAGCCACCGATGAGTGCACTGCTTCCTCCAAACATAATACCAAAGCCAAATAACCAATAAATCGGTGTGCCCAGAGAAAAATCCATGAGATTCTTCATAATGATATTTCCTGCGTTTTTAGCTCTTGTAAAACCGGTCTCTACCATAGCAAAACCTGCCTGCATAAAGAAAACAAGTGCAGCTGCTACCAGAACCCAAATTACGTTAACTGATGAAAACATAACAATCCCTCCTACTATTTTTGATTTTTTATATAATCTTACGAATCAATAAACCTCTGTGGTACAAGTACTATTAGAGAAAAAGTTTCACTTGAGGAGCTTTTTTTAATGAGGCCAACTTTCCCATATAATAATAAAGGAGTCAAAGCAATTAATTACTCTGACTCCATCGCCCAGTATTAAATTCAAAAAAGAGGTCAAAGCTTCGACAGCTTTGACCTCTTCGTCCGATTATTTATTGATTCATAAATAAGATATCGAGAGTATAGCATTATGTTTTTCATATGTCAATACCATTTTTTTGGTTTTCTTGTACTACTTTCTGTTTTGAATGTACTATCATTTTCAGTTTTTTCTGTACTGCTACCGTATTGGGCAGGCCCCAGTAGCACATTCCGCATCAATTATATCGTGGTCCCCATCATCGTCATAGCTTGCCAACAATTCATAGTCAATGGGCTTAATCTCCTTCATGCGCTCCTCGTAATCCTCCTTGGTAGTGCGTTCATAAGGAAGCAGAGGATAGGTCTCCTCCATCAAAGGCAGGAAGGTAATTCCAACGACACAATCAAAGTTCTCATAAACCCAATGGGTCACCTCTTCCCATTCATGTTCCCTAACATGCACGGTAATGGAGGTATTATGATCCGACCAATTCTCCATCGACAACTTATACAACTGAAGCTGTTCAATTGCTCCTACATCATATTTAGTTCTTCCCTCGGGAGCTTTAATCGGAAATTCAATTACCTTAATTGAGGCATTCTCATAGGTCTGGCCATTCTCATTATAAATCGGGTAGCTGCCCTGGCTTTCTATCATTTTATATAGGGGGTCCGATGACGCGATTCTGACTCTGCGAATATAATAATTTGAGTGTGCGAAGTGGATTCCTGAGCTTACGCTAGGGAGCGTTGACAGACTTCCCTCCGGCTTAATCGTAGTCATAAGCTTCGGTGCCTCAATCCCAAGTTCCAGGGAGTATCGCTTTCCTTCTTCGTGAACTGTCTCACGAAGCCTTAAAAGTAGCTCTGCCAATTGACCATAATCCATATTTGTCTTATTCACCATATCCATCATCCCTGTTAAGGATATGCCTATAATTCGGTCAGCCTGCATTACCTTATTCCACTCCGGCAACTCCACATTAACTAAAGTCATTCGCAGAGCAACTCTGGTTGACAGCCGAAGAACTTCCTTCAGTCTCTCTTCCTCCAGTATGTCCCCATTCACAAATGCCATCAGATTATTGGTCGTCAGATTACAGCACTGCTTCGATTGAAGCAGAATTTCTCCACACGGGTTAACGCCATGAAAGGTTTCTTTACGTCTTAAGGCCTCTGATGCGTTGATAAAACCGGGCTCACCATTTATCTTAATGGAATTGATAATTTCCTTAATTCTCTCTAAAGATGGACGATGATGATACAATATGGAATTATTGCTCATCTTTCGGTGCGAAATCTCCGGATCCTCAATCCATTTACCATCCTCTACCTTATAAATATTACGCTTAGCACTGATAACCTCATTATCATCCTCATCACAAATGACCATCATGGCACTCCGCCTTACGCCGCCGGATACCACATTCTCACTTATGATGGTAGCTATGTCCAGAATATCGATTGTCTTAAGCATTTCCTTTTCTCTGCGACAGAACACCTTATTGATCTTTTCGAACATCCTTTGGATGGATTTGTGACCTGAAGCCCTCCCGCCAAATCTCTTAAGGCGTTCTCCCTCTGGGCGAACATAGCTGTAGTCTATGGTTATTCTTTTTACTGCTTCATACTCCTTTAAGGTCAATAGTTTAAAGTAGGTATCCAGTGCCAAGCACCAACCTTCCTTGCTATCTCCTACGAGTATCGTCGCAGTTACAGGGTCATTATGATCTATATCTAGCAAAGTATGTTCAAGTGCTTCTTTGGGCAATCCCAATCGAATTGTCCCATCAAATCTACCTGTTAGCTCCACTGCACGGACCGTAGGTAGCTGTTCCACCTGGTTCCGGTCAATCCGGATTCCGACTCCACTTCCTACCATCAGCAGGTAGAATACATCGACTAGGTCATGAAACTTCTCTATATTGGTAAAGGAGCAGTTATAATTAGATAAGGGATACTGATGAACGACTTCGGTCCCTCCCATGTAAAGAGTTCTCCCCGAGGTAAAGGTGTTTAGTTGAAATAAATTATCAAATAACTCTTCTGCCTCTGCCCTTTCCCTGTCTAAATCCACGGGAATACCTTTCTTCTCCTTATATTCAAGTCCTAGCTGGATATTATATTCGGTAGTTCTAAGAACAGTCTCAAACCATGTCTCTCTTCTTCTCTTATCCACAAGATACCGAGAATAGGTTCTAAGGTATACGAACTCCCCGATGTTTGTAAGGGGGTTCTTTCTGTTTCTATATGTATTTAAAAATTCCTCTGATAAAATATGTTCCATTTCTTTTCCTCCGTATCTTTCGATTTATGTCTGTGCATATTCATATTCTTGTCAAAATCCAAGAGTTTTAATCGCTTTTAATGATCTGTGAGTCCCTTGACAAAAACAGCAAAACACTATATGTTGTGTTACTATTATACATAAATACTATATATGTGTCAATCTGTCTTTAAAATTTTTTATTTAATAGTTTTGCTTTCGAAGCATTTTTATAGAATAGGGAAAACTTTTTATTCAAAAAAATGTGTCCCTAACCGTTTTTGAATACGGCAGGAACACACTTACTCTAATATTCTGTTCTATCAAATCAGACATGCGTGGAACTCCCCCGCTAATACCTGAGTTATATTTACATCTACCACTGGTATTCGAAGTAGCCTCGATAACGTTCCACCATCTCTACAAATTCCAAACGGTAATCACCTATATCTTCACCCAGACCCTTTTCAGATAATTCAAGTACAGAGTCAATGGTTGCATTTCCACGATACTCTGAATCTCTGAGTATCATTCCAAATTCCGCTACAGCTGCCGCGAAGTAGAAATCGTCAGAGAGTAAGAAGTCACTGACCGGCGTATTTATAAAGGAAACTACCTGCTTGATTTCTTCACTTGTATCTTCATCTGGTTCCTTATACCGTAGCCTAACCTCAGTTATTTCATCGAGGTATTCAGTATTGATTATATTGCCCTGGGATTGATATTTTAAGGCTTCCTGGTCTTCCTTCGGCGAAGAAGCTCTTCCAGGAATTATTTCGTAAATAGCAGTTACACTATGCCCAGCTCCGAGTTCTCCTGCATCTACAGTATCGTCTTTGAAATCCTCATTAGCCAAGGCTCTGTTCTCATAACCAATCAGGCGATAAGATTCTACCGAATTGGGGTTAAACTCCAATTGGATTTTGACATCCTTAGCTATAGTAAGCAGAGTTCCTGACATTTCATCCACTAGAACCTTTCTCGCCTCTTTAGGGGAGTCGATGTAGGAATAGTTCCCGTTTCCTTTATCCGCTAAGAGCTCCATCTTATTATCTTTGAGATTACCGGAGCCAAAACCGATAACACTTAGATAAATCCCGCTTTCCCTCTTCTCTGTAATTATGTTCTCCAACTGTTCCTGAGATGAGGGGCCAACATTAAAGTCACCATCTGTAGCAAG
>DATESP010000221.1:0-4253 GCA_035270645.1 Mobilitalea sp.
AAGGAGGATTTTTGAGTATGGTTTCAGCAGGCGATTTCAGAAACGGATTGACAATTGAGATGGATAATAATATATATCAGATTATCGAGTTTCAACATGTAAAACCAGGTAAAGGCGCAGCATTTGTAAGAACTAAGATGAAAAATATTAAGAATGGTGGCGTGACAGAACGAACTTTCCGTCCCACTGAAAAATATCCACAGGCTCATATCGAACGAAGCGATATGCAATATTTATATTCTGACAGTGATCTTTACTACTTTATGAATGTAGAAAACTATGAGCAGACAGCAATGAGCCATGAAGCAATTGCAGATTCTCTTAAGTTTGTTAAGGAAAATGAGATGGTTAAGATGCTTTCTCATAACGGTCAAGTATTTGATATTGAACCAGCATTATTTGTTGAACTTGTTATTACAGATACCGAGCCTGGATTTAAGGGTGATACAGCACAAGGAGCTACAAAACCTGCCATAGTAGAGACAGGTGCTACAGTATATGTTCCCTTGTTTGTTGAGCAGGGAGACAAGATCAGTATCGATACTAGAACTGGCGAATATATGAAGAGAGTTTAGTCGAGTATAAAGACGTAAAATAAGCGTGATTCTTTGAAAACTTAGATTTTTCATGGATTGCGCTATTTTTAATACAACAAGGAGATCTAAACATGAAATCTAAGGGATATATGATACTGGCCATGCTTACCTTCGGGAGCATTGGTCTATTTGTTAGGGAGATTCCATTGCCTTCAGCTCAAACGGCCTTAGCTAGAGGCATAATTGGTAGCCTGTTCCTGATACTGTATGTCGCTATCAGTAAGAAGAGAATATCCTATGCTGCGATCAAGAAAAACTGGCTTCTACTAATAGCCAGCGGAGCGTGTATAGGCTTTAACTGGATTCTACTATTTGAAGCCTATAAATATACTACAATATCCAATGCGACCTTAAGCTATTATTTTGCACCAGTAATTGTAGTGTTTCTATCTCCGGTAGTATTGAAGGAGAAGCTAAGTAAGCTACAGGTAATCTGCATATTGGGTGCTATGGCAGGGATGTTCTTAATAGCAGGTAATGTAGATGGGGGAGGCTTGGATAGGAGAGGCCTAATCGGAATAGGCTTTGGATTATCAGCCGCAGTACTTTATGCCGCTGTTATTATCATGAATAAATTCATGAAAAATCAAACGGCTTTAGATACTACCCTGGTGCAGCTGGCTATAGCTTCTATTGTACTTATTCCCTATGTTCTACTACAGGGAAGGCTGAAATATCAGGAGCTTTCGGGGAAGCAATTCTTGCTCCTTATCATTGTTGGATTACTACATACCGGGATTGCCTATCTTTTGTATTTTACTGCGATGTATAGAATGAAAAGCCAGACAGTGGCTGTGTTCAGCTATATAGATCCAATATCGGCAGTAGTGATGTCAGCATTATTTCTAGGTGAGGTTATGCGAGGACCACAGATTCTTGGAGGTGTTCTGATTCTTGCTGCAGCATTTTATAGCGGTAGGACAAAAGAGTGACATGTTTAATTATTCATACGGATAACAGGAAGTAATTCCTGATAGACCTGTTCAATAACCACTTCATCTATTTTCTTATTCAAAAAATATTCCACCGCTTGCTTTGCCTGGGCGACCAACATATAAAGCCCGCTTACTGCTTTGATGCCTAGTTCATCTGCTTGTAGGGTAAGTCTTGTCCAAAATGGATTAAAGATGATATCCACCACAGCTTCACAGCTTCTAAAGGTCGTAAGATCTAGCGGGGATGCGTCAATACCTTGATACATACCGAGTGGGGTAGTATTCACGATAATTTGGGCATCGTTATAATCTGAGTAACAATTCTCGTAAGAAATGCAGTCATCAGATGCTCTTCGGCTTACAACCACGATATCCGAAGCATTTAAGTGGAGGAGTACAGCCTTTATCGTCTGTGAGGAACCTCCGTTTCCAAGTATGATGCACTTCTTTCCCTCTATCTCAATTCTGTTCTGCGTCAGCATAAATTCAAAGCCATAAAAATCCGTATTATATCCGGTCAACCGACCCTCTTTATTAACCACAGTATTGACTGCACCTATACGTGCCGCCAATGGATGAAGCTCATCAAGGAAAGGTATAACCGCCTGTTTATACGGGATGGTTACATTAATTGCATCAAAATCTCTGGCCTTCATAAAGGCGTCAAATTCTTCCCTGTTTAAAGGAATCAAGTCATAAGTATAGTCTGCCAGCTTTTCGTGTATCAGCTTGGAATAGCTGTGTCCTAGCTTCTCACCGATTAATCCATATCGCATATTGCACCTCTATCCATCTAGATTTCTATTAATTAGTGTAGATATGTCTTTAATTTCATTATATGTTTCTAAACTATTGTTACAGAAAGGATAATATAAGTATCTTCATAATGCAAGAAGTTTTCTTTCCATATATTCGGAATATTTTGATATGGTTAGAATATATTTGTCTTAGGAACTGTGGATAAGCTATCGGCTTGTTCATTAGGACATAAGTAGGTGGATAAGCTATCCAGTTGTTCCGTTAGCGATGAGGTAGGTGGCAGTATGAATGCAAAAGAAGAACTCCTTAAGATATTTTCTATAAAACTTAGGACGGTTCTCGGAAAATTGAATATTGAGTTTGAACATCTCCAGGAAATACGGCTTCGGATGAATTCACCGCTTCTTATTATCTATCATAACAGGGAGCAATTTGTCACAGAGGATGCTAGACTAGTTAAGTTTCCTTCAAAGGGAATTATTATTACGAAGAATGAGATCCGCGAGACGATGGAATACATCAGCAATTATTCCTTATATGCTTTTGAGGAGGAGATCCGGCAAGGTTTTATCACAATTAATGGCGGACACCGTATCGGCCTAGCTGGCAAGATAATTGTTGAAGATGATTATATAAGGGGGATGAAACATATTTCCTTTATTAATATCCGTCTTGCACATCAGGTAATGGGCTGTGCCGATCATATCTTGCCCTTTCTGGTAAATGAAAGAGCGGATGGGATTCTTCATACCTTGCTTATATCTCCTCCACGGTGTGGCAAGACAACCCTTCTACGGGATATTATAAGACAGCTCTCAAATGGCAGTACGTATCTGGACGGTATGTCTATCGGGGTGGTGGATGAGCGATCTGAAATCGGAGCCTGCTATATGGGTGTTCCGCAGAACGAACTAGGTATCCGGACCGACATACTAGATTGTTGTCCTAAGGCAAAGGGAATGATGATGCTGATCCGTTCAATGTCTCCACAGGTTATAGCAGTGGACGAGATCGGTTCCAAGGAGGATCTAGAGGCGATTGATCATGTAATCGGATGTGGCTGTAAGCTGATTGCAACCGTCCATGGAAGCTCTATCGAGGATATCAGGAACAAACCCATACTTGGAGAACTGGTACAGAAAAAGTTATTCGAGCGCTATGTAATCTTAAGTAATGTAACACATATTGGACATCTGGATGAAATATATGACTCGGAGGGAAGAAAGCTTTATACCAATAGCGGTGCTACTTCAGTGTGATGTAGCTTGTATAGAGGAGGACAAACTATATGCCGATCACTAAAATAATTGGATGCCTACTGGTAATTCTATCATCCACCGGGATGGGATTTTTCTTTAGCAATGAATTGAAAAGCAGAATCAGTGATCTGAAGGAATTAAGAAAACTAATAGTTCTATTAAGAGGAGATATCAGATATGGTAATACACCACTGCCTGAGGCAATCAGTGCAATTGCTAGACGTCATAATGGAAGCTATGAGGAGTTTTTCCGAAAGGTTTCAACTAAGTTGAATGAGCTCTCGGGGACCTCATTTCTAGACATATGGAAGGAAGCAGTAGATCAAGAGCTGGGACAAACTTCATTGAATAAGAAGGACAAGCAGCAATTGACACAGTTTGGAGAGAACCTTGGATATCTGGACAAGGATATGCAGATGAATACACTTGATCTATTTATTACACAATTAGAGGACGAGATTCTAGAGCAGGTTAAAACAGCTAAGGAAAAGTCATACCTTTATAACAGTCTTGGTATCATGGCCGGCATCTTTATCTCAATAGTAATGCTCTGAAGAAGAAGTGAATATGACCCGCAGAGGCGGGCGGACGGGAGCCCTGTATGGATGTATATTTAATACTTAGAATAACTGTAGTCGGAATACTAGTTTCAATATTTAATCAGATACTCAAGCAAGCTAACAGGGACGAGCTGGCATTTTTAA
>DATESP010000222.1:0-8943 GCA_035270645.1 Mobilitalea sp.
AATAGCCACCCGCTGGGTGGTCACTTTAAGTCCGTTCCGTTTCAATAATGTTTTGAATTGTTCTTGATTGTTAGGCATATCTTCACCTTGCTTCATCTAATATATATCAATGCATCTAATATAATTCTATGTCATCCAATAATTCCTTGAATATTTCGGCAACCATCTCAAGCTCCGAATCATCCTCTACAATATCGAAAATTGCCTCTTCGTCGGTATCCTTTGATATATCTTTTAAGATGAGGGCTTCTTGTTCTTCCTCATCTTCATCCTCATCCTCCTGCGGTGTGCTGACCAATAGATAGTTCACTCCGCCGAGTCTGGTTTGTTCTAATACCTGAAAAACAACTTGTTCTCCAGTTTCCGTAGTAAATATAACTTCATCTAATTCGTTTTTCATCACCTGCACCAAACCTTTCTTATTCGCAAGCTTACAGCTCCCCATTCTTTATGAGGTACAACTTATCCAGATAACCTTGCAAAATCAAACCTGCGGCAAGCTTATCAACAACCATACTCTTCTTCTTATCACTCATTCCAGCCTGTGTAAGCACTTGATGTGCCGCCACGGTGGTTAAACGTTCATCCCAGAGTATTACCTCTAAACCAGTCCTTCTCCTAAGTACTTCAGCGAACTCCTCTGACTTGATTGCTCGTTCCCCTATGGAGTTATTCAGGTGCTTGGGGTATCCAAGAACAATAAGTGTTACTTCATATTCTTCAATAAGTGCTTCAATCCTAGCAAGTGTTTGTCTGAGCTTATTCTCTTGCTTTCTACGAATCACCTCAACACCTTGTGCGGTCAGAAGAAGTGGATCACTTATAGCTACACCAACTGTTACAGATCCGTAATCTAATCCCATGATCCTCATGGTGTTTTTTCCTTATTTGTCTCGCTATCAATGTAGAATCGTAACAATTCTTCAATAATCTCGTCCCGTTCCACCTTCATAATCAAGCTTCGAGCACCCTTATGACTCGTTATGTAGGTTGGGTCACCACTCATTACATATCCGACAATCTGATTCACCGGATTATACCCCTTCTCTGTTAAGGCTGAATATACCGTTTGAATTACTTCACTGACAATAACCTCTGTATCCTTCTGTACTCTGAAATACTGCGTATTATTAGATTTCTGCATTGACTCACTTCCTTTTTCAATATATATTTATATAATATATCATTTTGAATTCAGAATTATATTAGTATTACCACTATATTAATATATTTATCCAAAAAATTCAATGAGTTATTTCACAAAGAAGTATTTCCTCTGTCAAAGTTCCAATCACCCTGGTAGGGATAACTTGGTTAGTGAGGTCCTCGCTGCCCTCAAATGCTAGCTTTAGATACCTCTCACTGTGTCCAGTCTGGTATAATATACCATTGATTAACATTTCTTCTTCAACTAGAATTTTCTCTATTTTACCCATAAATAAGGCTTTGTATTCCCTAGACATCTCTTCGGAAGCTAGGATTAGAAGCTTACTCCTATTATGTTTAATATCCTCAGGTACTTGTCCGGGCATAACAGCAGCTTTCGTGCCCTCTCTTTTGGAGTATTTAAATACATGGATGTGGGAAAATCCAATTTTTTTGACAAAGCTCATAGTCTCGGTAAATTCTGCCTGTGTCTCCCCTGGGAATCCAACTATGATATCAGTTGTAAAGGCTGGATGTTCAAAATATCTCTGTAGTAGAAGTACTTTGTCATAGTATTCTTCTGCACTGTATTTTCTGTTCATTCGCTCGAGCACAGTATTGCTTCCACTTTGTAAAGATAGGTGGAAATGAGGGCAGAACTGTTCAACCTTCACAATAGCTTGAACAAATTCCTCTGTAATTATCCTAGGCTCCAAGGATCCCACACGGATTCTCTCAACTCCTGTAATCCTGCCTACCTTAGTGATAAGCTCAGCGAGTGGAAGGTTACTTCCTGTTCGTTCTTCAGATATTCGGTCGGTACCATAGGAGGAGATATGGATTCCAGTTAGGACATACTCCTTATAACCCTTTGCAGCAAGTAGCGATATCTCTGTAAGAATATCTTGTTCATCCCTACTCCTAACACGTCCCCTTACATATGGAATAATACAGTAAGAGCAGAAACGGTTGCAACCATCCTGTATCTTAATAAAGGCTCTGGTCTTCTCCATAGTAGTATTAACTGCCAGCTCTTCATATTCTATCTCTGTATTGATATCCTTAACTAATTCTTCTTTCTTGTTGCTATTCATAAAGCGCTCAACCATAACCACAATATCTGATTTCTTATTGTTTCCAACAACCAGATCAACTGCACTGTCTGACAGTAACTCCTCCTCCGACGCCTGTACATAACAGCCCACCGCCGCGATAACAGCCTCTGGATTCCGTTTTCTGGCTTGATGCAGCATTTGACGCGATTTACGGTCTGCAATATTAGTTACCGTACAGGTATTGACCACATAAACCTCTGCATTATCCTTGAAATCTACGATTTCATAGCCTGCTCTCTCAAACATTCCGCGCATTGCTTCGGTTTCATATGAATTAACCTTGCATCCAAGACTCAAAAATGCCGCCTTCTTCATCATATCTATAACAAATCCTTTCTAAACAACAGGTCGTTTTATTAAATCGTTCCCCTTAAATGTATAATTTTGCCACATTGACTTAGATATACAACTTTTCACGAGTTTTTTATCTATATTGTATATTGACTTTTATTTTGCTAAATAATAGTATATACATATATCGCGAGAAGGAGGAATTTATTATGAAGACCGTAAAAATAAGTTTAAATTCAATTGATAAGGTTAAAGCTTTCGTAAATGATGTTACTAAATTTGATTCCGATTTTGATTTGGTGTCTGGTAGATACGTTATAGATGCAAAATCTATCATGGGTATCTTTAGTCTCGATTTAGCAAAGGTAATCGATTTAAACATTCACAGTGACGAGCAAATGGAGCACATTTTGTCCATACTTAAACCTTATATCGTAGGTTAATTTCAACTATACTTGATGGGAGTTGCCGCTTAGGCAACTCTCTTTAATATATGATTCATAAAATGCCTGCGAAGCTGACATTTTTGAATATTTGATTGTCTATTCAACACGAATTAGCTCTACGGTATTCAAAGCCGTCTCCACCATTTCATCTATCTTCTCTTCTAGCTTTCTTTCGGAATAATTGATTGTTTTCAAATTCGGCCTCGTTACAGGATGCTTTGCTACAAAGATCGTGCAACAGTCTTCAAAGGGCTGAATTGAGGTTTCAAAGGTGTCAATCCGTTCTGCTATCTCCACGATGTCCTTCTTGTCAAAGGCAATCAGCGGACGATAAACCGGCATCTTGCAGACTTCATTGGTAGCAGCAAGACTGTACATCGTCTGGCTGGCAACCTGTCCAATGCTTTCTCCGGTTATTAAACCTAAGCAGCCTTCCTTCTCAGCCAGCCTTTCAGCTATCTTCATCATATATCTGCGCATAATAATCGTAAGCTCCTCATGGGGGCATTTTTCATATATATATAACTGGATATCTGTAAAATTAACTACATTTAGATTTATCGCTCCAGTATACTTAGAAATCTTTCCGGCCAGATCAACAACCTTCTGTTTTGCCCTCTCGCTTGTATATGGGGGAGCATGAAAATAGGTTGCTGCTAGAGAAACACCACGTTTTGAAATCATATAACCTGCAACCGGACTGTCAATCCCACCGGACAACAATAACATCGCTTTTCCATTAGTACCTACGGGCATACCACCAAGTCCAGGAATGTTAACAGAGTAAACATAGGATTTTGTACGTACTTCAACCGTAACACGGACTGAGGGTTCATGTACATCAACCTTAAGCTCCGGAAAACGATTTAAAAGATAGGCACCCATCTCGATGCAAATCTCAGGTGAGGTCATCGGGTACTGCTTGTCCGCACGCTTTGCCTCTACCTTAAAGGTAAAATTACGGTCCGGATATATGGTCTCAATATAGTTACCGACTCCTAATATCAAAGACTCCCAATCATTGCCGTCAATTACAAATACAGGGCAGAATGAAGAGATTCCAAATACCTTCTTTATTGCATCTACTGTTTCATCATAATCATAATTCTCAGGACATTCCACAAATATTCTACCCTGCTCCTTGCTAACAATATAATCTCCAAAGGGCTTCAGTGCTTCATTGACCCTATCTCGTAAAGCGTTTTCGAACAGGTAACGGTTATTTCCCTTTAGTCCGATTTCTGCATATTTTATTAAAAATGCCTTGTACATCATTTTCCTCCTGAGTTTGTTATATGACTAAATATCTGTTATCTCCTTGTATATCTCCGTAAAACCGGCAGAATTTCCATCATCTGCTCAAGGGTATAATCAATCTCTTCTTCTGTCGTAAGACTGGACATTGATATCCGTAATGTGGAATCCATAAGATTTTTTGGTACTTCAATCGCAATTAGGGTTTCGCTTGGCTGCGGGTGATGAGAGCTACATGCAGATCCAGCTGACACATAGATACCCTTGGCCTCCAATGCATGAAGAAATACCTCGCTTCTTACCCCAATAAAGCTTACACTGATAATATGAGGTGCCGTCTTTATTATATGCTCCATCTCAAATAAATTGGTGCATTCCATTGGAATACCATTTATAATAACACCCTCCCAGGTGCTTATCTCTTTTAGAAATCTCTGTTTCAATCCATATAGTTTGGATATCTTATCTTCAAAATCCACATAAAGCTCAGCAACTGCCTGTCCAATTCCCGCTATTGCAGGAACATTCTCCGTTCCTGAACGAAGGCCTCTCTGATGTCCTCCACCAAATACCACCGGATTCACACGAATCTTTTCATTAATATATAGAACACCACTCCCCTTAGGGCCATGAATCTTATGTCCGCTGAAGGTCAGTAGGTCAATACCCTCCCGCTTGGGATAAATACGATATTTTCCGAAGGCTTGCACAGCATCCACATGAAATATGATGTCCTTCTTCCTTTTCTTAATCTCAGTGGCAATTTCTTGTATGTCTTGGACCGCACCAATCTCATTATTGACATAAATAATTGAAACCAGGATCGTATCCTCTCGGATTAAATCATATAGCTGTTCCTTAATCAGCTTACCGTATCTGTCAACCGGTGCATAGCTGATTTGATAACCATTTTCTTCTAGGTGTAATAAGGGCTGATGAACCGAAGGGTGCTCGAAGCTTGTCGTTATGATGTGCTTGCCCCTTCTACTATTAGCCATAGCTGCACCAATCAAGGCTAGATTATTGGATTCCGTGCCCCCAGAGGTAAATATGATTTCCTTAGGGTCCACCTTAAGACTATTTGCTATGACAGTAGCTGCTTCCTTCATATATTGTTCTGCATTAACACCTAACTGATGCATGGAGGAAGGATTACCGAAATCATCATACAAAGCCTTCACCATACGGTCTTTGACACTCTCACTAATCTTTGTTGTTGCAGAATTATCTAAATATATCTCCATTAATATCGTTCCTTCTTATTCATTCATATCGTAGGAGGCAATATCATCAGTAATTTCCACTGAATATTTATACCTTAACGACTAGTATATCATATTCCTACCTAAATTGGAATTTTATTATTCCATTATTATTGATTATTATTGATAAGAATACTGTGTTCGGCTTTTTTCTAGAATTTTTAGTATATGATATGGATTTACACTCATATCTAAGACCCCGGCCTGCACATACATCCCAACATGCAGATGTACGTCAAATTGACCTATAGTTCCCTCGCTACCATATCCAGAATCGCCCATAAATCCTATCAATTGTCCGGCGATAACTTTGTCACCTACTTTTAGTCCGGGAGCATAGGTAGACAGATGGGCATAATAAAAGTATCCTCCAGAGTCGGACCGGATTCCGATACGATTGCCGCCCTTTTCCAGCCACCCAAGGTTCTCGACTTCTCCCTCTGTTATACTGATTACCGGAAAATAACCCCGAAGGTTGTTGGAAGCCATTAAATCAGTGCCTTCATGTCTTCGGTTTCCGCCATAGCTTCTTAGAACATACCAGGAATCAATATAGGAGATGTCGGCTTCCCCTTGCTGCACCATAGGAACCGGAAAGTATTTCAGATCAAAAAGTAGTGCTTTGTAATAACCGTATAGTTCCCTGAAGCAATTCGTCTCTGCTACCCTAATGAGGCCCCTTAGGAAGGTTTTCTCATCAATAATAGAACCTTCCAATAAATCATAATCATTGGTCAACATGGAGAATGTGATTAATCCAACTTCATCAATGTAGGAGCAGTTTCTAAGCTCAGGATATGACTTCGTTAAGTGTTTGGCCTTGCTTTTTGCCCTCATAAGGCTTTGTTCATCCAGCTTAAGCTCCCTAAACGCATCATAATCAATCCCATTAACCTTAATCATCCTTACCAAAAGCTCTGCCCGAACCAGATTAAGCTCATACCCTGTGATAAAAAGGACTATCGCCAGCATAACAATATAAAACAATTTTTTTACTTTTGTAAGACGAGCTTCCATTCAATCACCTGCAGCCCAACAATTATTCCCGGTTTAGATCTACATACTTACGGGTTTATTGGGACATAGCATTATATGATTGTCAGTAGTGTAATATAACAAATCAAAGATAAGAATATTCAAGTGCAAGCTCTACCAAATAGTCCTATGGTAATAAACTTGCACTTGTTAGTATACCCCTAAGTATTAGTACTTTTATTCACCAAATATAAATTCATGTAGAATATCTACATTTTTCTCTAGATCAGGTATTAATACATCCATCTTTCGTACCTTAACATTGTCTGTAAAGGTTCCATCGACAGGAATACGAAGCTGGTCTATCTTAGTGGTTCCCATCTCTATAAATGTATTGAGTAAGAGTTCAAAGTTACTACTGCTAATATCCGTTTTTATCATTGGAAGTATGCTTAACATCATAGAAGCTAACTCTATCTTCCCATTTGTCTTATATTTATCAAATACAGCTTCCAATACAATTCTATGTCGTTCGGTTCTTCCATAGTCGTTGTTTGTACCGTTGATATTAGCTCTCTTTCGTACACGTGTATATCCAAGAACCTGATTACCGTTCATTAATTGTTTTCCCTCCACCACATCTCTGTACTGTGGATTGGAAATATAATTTGTATTATTCAGATATCTCGCTTCAGAAGACGTTAATTCAATCTCAAGTCCTCCGATTTTATCGATAATCTTCTCAAAATTCTCGAAATTAACCATAACACAGCCATCAAGCTTTATATCAAAGTTCAATGCAATCGTCTCATACAGAAGATCAAGTCCGCCCTTTTCATAGGCAGTATTAAGCTTATTCTCCTTATAACCTGGAATCTGTACCAGTGTATCCCTCATTAGTGAAGTTAACTTAACTTCTTTTGCATTGGAGTTTAGGGTAGCGATGATAATCATGTCTGTACGCCCTCTTGCAGAGCCAGAGCCAATTGCTTCCTCACCTAATAGTAGTATATTATATACACCCTCCATATACATTCCATCACCGGGATGATCTGTCCAGACAATAGTAGATGGATCAACTTCATTAGCCTCTGAGCTTAAATCCTCCTCATCCAAATAGTCTGTATCATCAATCAGTATAGGATCTTTTTCGAAGTCTTTCGTCCAGGTTGCCCATATCTTTCCTCCCAGATCAACACCCATTTTCATCAGAATTTTATTTCCGGGTTTGGTAAATCCAAGGAAGAATGCAAAGCTTACCAGACATATAAGAGCTATCACCACTCCGTATTGAATCTTCAGCTTTTTCGACATTTTCTTCTTGACTGTGTTACTTGTGTTATCCATACTCATTAGTTCCTCACTGATTTGCTTGGCCAGTGATGCATTGATATCAACTAATTCATCATCAACTCCAACCGCCATGTCCTCTTGTGTATAGGCCTCTAGGCCATCCCCCGGATTAATATCTTCTGTAATGAGGGCATCCTTAGCTTGTTCATCTGAATTAGCAGCTGCCTCAATTTCGGGGTCCCCTCCAAATTCAACATTACTCAGAGCCTTATCGATGTTCTTATAAAAATTCGCATCAAAATCCGGATCTGTATCGATATCATAATTATCCTGCATTCTTATCTCTCCTATTAAAGTACACTACCGTGTACGTATGCCCTATCAGCAGGGGTCCCCCCATTGATGATACTTCAAATATTATATGAATATTATAGATTTCTTCTAATAATAATCATAAAATGTGTCAAATAAATGTTATACTTCCCTAATTTTTTCCTTTATTAACTGTTCCAAATACTGATATACTCGAATAGTTGAAGATATACTGACTTTTTCATCAATAGTATGAACACGGAAGGTGTCTGGTCCAATGGATACGATATCAATTCCGGGCATTTTCTCATAAATAATTCCGCATTCCAATCCGGCGTGGATTGCCTCCACTATCATTTCTTTATCATACATATCCTTATAAATTCTTTTTAAATGTTCCCTTAGCAGAGATTCCTTCTTAAATTCCCACGCGGGATAATCCGCGCGAATCTCATACTCACCACCCAGAAAGCCGACAAGGTATTCAAGTTGGCTACTTATATGTTTCTTATAGCTACTAAAGGAGCTTCTGACTGCATCAGTAAATTCTGCTTTATCTCCCTCAAGATTCATCACCCCTAGATTTAATGAACTTTCTACCAAGCCCTTAATATTCGAGCTCATTACCTGAATTCCATCTGGGATATGAATCAGCATAAATAATACCTTTTCTAAAGAAATCGGATGTAATGGTTCACAATCCTCATTCCCCATATCCTCCACCAGACAGCTTAAGCCAGGTTCGCTGGCTGCTAATTCCTTCTGGTAAGTAGACATTAAACTCATTATCTTTTTATTGATTTCTTGGTATCCTTTTGTGAGGACCTGTGTTACCTCGTTATTCTCTTC
>DATESP010000223.1:0-7938 GCA_035270645.1 Mobilitalea sp.
GTTGCATATTGTGGTGCTGTAACGATGGAGGATTCCTGTACACTGACCATAAATGCGAAGGGAAAGGCAAAAAGTGCCCTGTTTGCAGAAAAGCTTACAGTTGGTAAGGAATGTAGACTGAATCTTAATACAGAAAGTACAAGCCTTTGTTCGAGCTTTGCTCGGGAAGCTGTGATTAATGGTACGCTTGTCGCTTCAGCACCATATTCGGAGGACGGATGGTGGGCTTTTGGAACCCACGAAATGAAACTTGGTTCAGACAGGGTGCTTATAGCAGGGAAAACCCCGACAGCTGCCAAAAACCTGAATAAGCCAACAGGAGAGAGCTTTAAGTTTTATTCTATGGGTGACACAACATATCAGTACGTTGCAATTACAGATGGTAAAGCAATTTCAGATAATTCGGATAAAACAGGTTCATCTGATGAAACTACAGTAAAGAAGGTAACTCTATCCTCAGTCAAATCAAATAAAGCCGGTTGTGCCAAGTTAAGTTGGAAAAAGGTAAGCAATGCAGATGGTTATGAGATATATTACACGACTGCAAAGAACGGAACTTATAAAAAGCTGAAAACGATAACGAAGACTTCGACAGTAACATATACGAAGGAAAAGCTGACGGAAGGAAAGACTTATTATTTTAAAATGCGAGCATATAAGACAGTAGACGGCAAAAAGGCATATGGGAAATACAGTGTGATAAAGAATGTAAAAATAACGAAGTAATAATCAACGAAGGTAATCGCAAGGCATGTATGCTACAGAAATAAAGCAAGGCAGGAAGCTGTTGCTGCTTGGCGACGGGATGGAGATTAACATTTGTGAGGAGATTCAATTATGAAGAAGCATTTTAACATTGTATTGTCAGTAATAATACTAATGGCTGTTCTGAGCGCATGCGGAGGGCAGAATGATAGTGTTAGCAATACAACGGCATTATCGCAGGATATACTTAATTCTGATAATAGCAGCACAGAACCAGCAACATCAGGTGATAAGGGAGAGACCAACAGTCAGGGAATATTCAAGGTAGGTGATTTTATCAACGAATCTGACGATAAAATCACAAAGGCCGTAGGAGGACGAGCATACGAACTTGAGGTGATTCCTTCCTTCCCGGATGCTGCACAACATTTTTCGCCTTCTACAGAAGACTATTGCCTAATGTGCTATCCGGCAACGATATATCGTGAGGCTGTTGATACAGCGACGCAGATTGCTAAATTTGACCTGATATCTTGGGATGCATCAGGGGAAGTAGATTCGCATTATCAAGCATTTGTCTTTGACAGTGCGGAAGAAGCAGATAAGTATCACGAGTTTCGCAAAGAAAGAGACGGAGTAAAGTATCGTGAGCTGTATGCCGATTCAAATTTATCCGATGCTATGATGACTGGCTGTGCAAAACGATATGATAACATCATTTATTACAATATGGGGTTTGAGACGGTCGGTATGGAGGAAGCCTATAACAAGACCTATCTGACAGATGAACAGAGTTTTTATGAGGGGATCGGGTATTCCTTTCTGTTTTCTGCAAGGAGCGGTGAGTACGACTCCTACAGTCACTATGTGTGGACAAAGGAAGATAACGAGTATTTCTATCCGGTAAGTCACCGCTTTTCCATTTCCAGATTCTATGAGTCTGTTGATCTGGATGGAATCGGTGGGTCAGAGGGCGTTGATTTTATTGAGTATACTCTACGCAATTATGACGAATATGGGAATGTGTTCAGTACGTCGATAAAGTGTGAAGTTCTGGATGAAGCAAATATCGATGCATTAGTTTCAACGATTGAGGAAGCCTATAAAGATGATGAAAATGCAATGCTTGAAAGCATAGGAAGGTATATTTTTATCTACAATAATAATCCAGTGACCGGAAATGAAGATGGAGCATACTTCGACCTTCTTGGTGAAGAGTATATGGAAAGAGATGCGGACTATAAGGACGGACAATATCCGGAAGCAGGAATGGGAAGATACTATTACTTCTCTTATCGGGATAAGGAGTGTCCGACTAAGGTTTCCACAAGTAAAATCATACAGGATGCCGGTACAGAAGATTCCGGCAAGGGGAAAAAGACAAAGACGGATACACTCGATACCGGTAGCTTTGAAGCGTATTTCTGCTCAGAGGAAATGGATACAGTTTTAAATAAGCCATCTTGTGAGATGTTTGTTGGAAAGGATGGAAATCAGGCAATCCTGCATATTTATGAATACCGGGATGGAGTTGTTACATATGAAAGCAAAGCAACCGGTGATTATGATGAGATATTTACGCCGGAACAGGTAAGCACGTTTGAAGCAGATAACCTAGCGGACACAGCAGAGGAAATGGGCGAATATGTACTGACAATGATTGATAAAGATAATTTTGTAATATATGCGGATTGTGGAACGGTGATGCTGGATTACCTGCTGCGTCGGGCAGAACATACCGTACAGTAATGTAAAGCGACATTATTACGGGAGCGACAACAGAATGGGGACAGAGTCGATGGATGTGAAACAGTTATGTAGAAAAAATATTATATCGTAGTTCTTCCGTTACTATGGAAAGACGTTTAGCGTCATCAAATGTGTTGATCTGTGGTTATTTCGTAGAATTAGTGCAAAAGAGTGAAGAAATTGTGTGTGCTTAGCATTTTCGCAAATGAACAATGAAAAAAATGAAGGGAGATTATAGTAATGGAAATGAAAGTTAGAAAATTCGTAAGAGGTTGGGTTCTGCTGTGTTCTGTTATGGCTTGCTTCATATGTGCACCGAAGGAGTATGCAAGGGCAGAGATTACTGCAGATTCCTTCATAGCACTTGGAAATGACCGTGTTGTGCAGGATGGAAAGGTGCAGGCGAGTGGGAATGGCTGGGCATATTATGAAAAGAAAAATATACTCACTTTAAAGAATTATAACGGCGGATGGATGCGTGTCGATGACATGGGTGAGGACTTTACTATCTGCGTGGAGGGCGATAATATTCTGCACAATCATTATGTCAATAGCAATGGGCGGGTGCAGAACGGGCTTAACGCAATGATTATCCATGGCGGTAGCCTGACAATTACGGGAGAGGGCACACTTTCAAACGATGGAAGGCTTGACTGTAAGGAGACTGGTTATCCTAAGGAGCTTGGACAGCTGTTCCTGCGTATGACCGGCAGCTCGAAGGAGGGCATCCCGACGACCTTCACGGTTGATGGTTCTGTAACAATCAACGCATATGGTACCAAATATTCCGCAATCAGTATATACCAAAATGAAGCTCCTGCAGTGATGAGCATAGGTAAGAACTGTAAAGTAAATGCTACTGTGGAATTACATACCTGTGATTCTTATATGAACCCTGCAATTCGTGTGGATGAAATCAATATAGAAGGAACCTTAAGTGCTATAAGGAATTCTGTAAATGACCTTATTCCGGCTATTCAGGGTAATTATGATTATGAAAACGTTGGATATGCAAGCACAAAGCTTAAAGCTGCCAAGGGACTTGAGATGGGCTATGGGCAGTCGGAAAAATCGCTGACACTGGCGAAGACTTTGAAGACCGCACCAGCAGGCAATTGTGTAATTATTGATGAGAAGAATAATATTAAGGAAAATACCGGACTTGGGAATAAGTATAAGATTACTTACAAGCTGAATGGCGGAACAAACAACGGTGATAATCCGGGCACTTACAGCTCGAAGACGAAGATTACTTTGGCAGACCCGTATAAAGAAGGCTATTCCTTCGTGGGCTGGTATCAGGACAAGAAATGCAAGAAACAGATTAAGGAAATATCTGCGTCAACAAAGAAGAATATCACAGTTTATGCGAAGTGGAAAAAAATAGAGTCATTAGCTGAGGTAACTGTAATCTCGGCTAAGATTGAAGAGCAGTATGGAGTCGTAAGCTGGAAGCCTGTTAAGAATGCTGAGGTATATATGGTTAGCTTTGCTTCTGACAAGGATATGAAGAATATATTGACATCCGTTTATGTGCCATCAGATGTAACAGAAGCAAAAAGCAACTGCGATATTGACGAGGGCTATGTAACGGTAACAGCATGCGTCAGGGATTCGGGAGAGCTGCTGGTTGTAGGGAAAGAAAGCGCAGTGGAAGAGCTTCAGACAGAGTAATTAGGGATTATTTTAGGCTATACCAGGTTGAAAGGGAAAATGTAATGTGGTAAAGGGTATAAAAGCGGCAAAATAAGTTATGATTTGAAGGGAGAACGATATGAAATATCTAAAGAAAACATTATTTGCAATGCTGTTTTCAGTATTGGCAGGATGTATGGCGATCAGTCTTATGGCGTGTGGTTCAAAGGAAGAAATACCTGCGAAAGCAAAGTTGCCGGTTGAACCTACTCAAAGTGCAGAGCTGGATGTTGCTGAAGAAACAACAAAAGAAGTTACACAAGAAGAAACTGCGTCAAATGGAGTACCATATTCTTATAATGGTGCATACACAGACGGAACCAATTATTTGGTATTTGATAATGGTGAGATAGCTCTGAATGGACAAAAGTGTGAAGTGACAAAGGTATCTACAGATCACTTCAAAGGTGGAGTTGCGCTTGTTTACTTTACATATGACGGTAACGAGATTTCAGCGTATGATGATCCGGTTTGCGGAATGAGTTGTTCATTGGAGCAGGATGAAGGAAGCTGGCTTACTTATGAAACAATAGCCTTAGCTGATGTACCAGTATTTGAGATTACAACGGATGATAATGTATCTGACACAGCAGATAATAAAGTACCGGAGGAGCCAACTACAACGAATGCACCTGTCAACGATAATAATGACAATAACTTTGCTGATTGTCCTCCGGTGACAGTGACAATTGCCGGTGACCAAATCACATTTCCTGCAACAGCAGAGTCACTTGAAAATCTTGGCTGGACATGGGAAGATCATGGGGGAAGTATAAGATACACAAAGGGTGATTACATGTTTAATCCATATGATGGATATGAGTATGCGCAAAAAGGACAGTCGGTTTCGGGCTTTAATGTAGGTAATGACATAAACGTAGTGTTAGACACTGGGATTTCATTTGATTCAAGCTATGACGATGTAGTTGGGGCATATGGTGAACCAGATACAATTTATGGCGATGAAGTGAGTATGCCTTCTTATAACTATAAAAATAGTAATGGATTATTAGTTCAGATTACGTTTGGAAGCGAATACAAAGGTCAAAGTCAAAAAGAGAAAAAGATAATCTCATTTATTTTTAGATATGAATAGAGGTGACAAACATGAAAAAGTTTGGAATTATATTGCTATGTATATTACTGATAGCAGGAATTGGAGTAGGAATTTTCTTATTTGTGAACAGACCAAAAGAGAATAGCGAAGAAACAGCGAGTATCACACAAACAGAGACAAATTTGGTATCAGAACCGGTAGGTGCAATCCTCGAGAACAGCCGCTTGACAGAGGAGGAAAAAACATTGACCGGAGTATGGGAATCGGAGGAAGGCTGGATACTGGGTGTACGGGAGCGAGCATTGGGAGATAGCTCTTTTGCGCTTGATGCCATTATTTACTATCCTGAGTATGACCAGTGGTTCAAGATAACTAGAGAAGACGGCTCCTACGTGAGTGATATTGAAAATGGATTGGAATTTAGTGATTATCATGACTGTCCGGCATCTGATGATTCAGGTATGATGGAGGAGACGAAAGAGGAGCTTATCTATGATAAGACTAGCGATACTATTACATACACAAGTTATTGCGGTAGCATGATAATAAGCTGGCTGTCAGGAACGGAAACTGTCGACAGCATTATCTTTCACAGGACAGATAAGGACATAACAGAAGCAGAAGCGGGATGGGACTGGTATTATGATATCGAAGGTAATCGGGACCCAAGATAAATAGAAAATCAAAAGTGCTGAGAGTAAGAGTTATCAGTGTGGTAATTCTTACTCTTTTTTAGTAAAATAGGTCAATTAGATAGCGAGAAGTTTATTCAATGAGTGAAAATGGAAGAGAAAGATAGGCTCAGAAAGCCAAAACATTGCGATACTATATGGTTAGGAGTAAAAATACATTACTTAAAGTATACGATCAAATAAGGAGACGATTTATGAGCAAATTGATGCAAAAAGCAAGAGACCTGCGATGTTATATGATAATTTATATGTTCTTCATGACCTTGATGCAGGTTTTAGCGCATTTACATAAGCCTATAAGATGGCAAATTCTGGCATTATTTCTAACCTCTGTACCAAGCTGGATCATTTATATTAAGTGTGGTTATGCAGATTTGATGTCGGAGATGTTTAGCTTGAATGGATATGATGTGTATGTTAACGGAGTGAAATCGGAGGAGAAGAAGGACGAAATGCAGCGAGACTTAGATGCGGCTAATCTGATTCTCGTGCTAATCATTAGTGTGTTCGGTATAATCACGACTGGTATTTTGATTCTTTTTATGACTATTAAGCTGTTGGTAAAAGGATTATATTTTTCAAGGAGAGACAAAATATTAAGTCAATACTTACTTAAGTCGGTAGGGATATCCTGGGCGATTGCAGCAGTCACATACATACTATTGGTCATATTCATCAATGTCGTTTGAAAAAGGAATTCAAATTATTGCGTTAGGCACTATGAAAATGAAGAGCCGGAAGATGGAGGATATCGGTTCATTATAGAAAGCTGTAACAAAGAAGCTGACTTTATCCTCTGTTCAATTAATGAATGCAGGCAATGCTAAGTTGAGTTGGAAAAAAATATATGGTTATGATGGACAAAAACAATATTATGATTCGATGACATCAAGATGGGAGACATTACCTTTAATGCAAAGAAAGCAACGCGTATCATGAATAATGCGGATATTGATTTACTGATAGGTGAGTTCTCCAGAGAGCTAGACATTATCCTAAAGGGTGAAAATAAAGTGATTGGAACAGGACTAAATTATACGTTTACGACTATGTCTCTTCAAATGTATGATCCAAAAGCAGGTTTTAATTTCAAAGGAGAGGGTTCCTTAAAGATTGAGTGATAATGAGAAGTACATTTGATTCTTACGAAGCTACGATGGATTAGAATGAAGGAGAATTTACTATGAAAAAATTGCTAGTACTTATTATGGTAGTAGTAGTTACAATGACCGGATGCGGAGAAAAAACCAGTATCGATACAAAAAAATCATCTGAGGTAGAGCAGGACGAATCGTATAACAGTGCAGAAAAATTATCTGAAAGCCAATTGCAGATTAATTGTAATGGTGCAAATAATGCAATGATTAGTTTTACTGATGAAAGTGTTAATAAGTACCTTGGCGGAGATAAAAATTATGCTTGCAGTTTATTCTTAAGTTTTGGCGATGACAATCTGTGTAATTTACGGACGGATGCAACCAAATGGTATGCGTATTCGGGTGAATGTGATTCGGTAACAGATGAACCAATTTGGTTTTATGATGGTGAGAGTAAACTTCAAAAGATAGAAGGGAATACGATTTCATGGGAAATGAGTCAAGAAGGGATTGGAGACTTACTTCAAAAATGTGATACATATGCTATAGGGTTCTACGCAAACGATAGTGTTGATGCAGACTTTTTTACTGAAGGAAATGCAGAAGTTTATGTGGGTGATATTAAGAACAGCGAAGGACTGGAAATGCTTGAAGTCAGTGATGATTTGTTAATTATCAGAGTAAAAAACAATGAAGCTGTAAATAGTCATGATCAAAGTGGAATACGCTTCACCATTAATTTTTTCGATTCGAAAGAATATGCAGAATGTAGTCGTTTCAATCTTATATTAACAATAAGTGAATACAATACGGTATATGCAGAGTCTGTTGAGTATGATGATAACGATTACTATATTTTTAATGATATTACAAATGATAATGGTAATAGAGAAATTGGGAAAACAATTGATACTGATTATGGAATGGCTATTCAAATCAAAAA
>DATESP010000224.1:0-3433 GCA_035270645.1 Mobilitalea sp.
AGGAATCTCTCTAGCTGATTGCTTGCACTTGTTATATCTGTCTCATCAGCTCTCGCAAAATGTGTAAATATTCCCTCAATATTAATTCCTTTTAATGAATAAATCCTCTTAATTTCCTCAATGCTTTCTGCCGAGTCATTGTAACCCAATCTACTCATACCTGTATCAATCTTAATATGTATTTTGGCCTTTTTCCCTTGCTTCTCTGCTTCAACGGAGAGAGCCTCTGCTGCCTCATATTGAAATATAGTCTGTGTCACATCGTAGGAAACCACTTGCTCATATAGCTCTACAGGTGTATACCCCAGAACCAATATAGGCTTCTTAATTCCTGCATCCCTAAGCTCAATTGCCTCCTCCAGGATGGCAACACCATAAGCATCAATTGCACCGTTGTTTAAAGCCTTGGCTATCGGTACAGCCCCGTGCCCATAGGCATCAGCCTTAATGATGACCATCAGCATAGTATCTTTTTTCAATTTACTCCTAATTTGTAGCAGATTATATTTGATCGAATTCAAATCCACCCTTGCCTGTACTCTATAATATTTACCTTTATTTTCTTTCATTATATCGAGTCCCTCTTCCATTTTCAAGTACGCCCCAGCGTAATTGCGCGTAAAACACCTCGCGCTGACTAACGAGTGAACAGTAACATCTATGGCTTCTATTAGATCTCCAGACATCATGGAATAGGTTCCTCTGTCCTCTGCTACTACGTCCCCTGCGAGACCATGGATATAAACAGCTAGACAGGAGGCAGCATAGGGCTCTAAACCCTGGGCTACAAGCCCTGCTATAATTCCGGTCAATACATCTCCACAACCACCAGTAGCCATTCCATTATTACCTGCTAAATTAATAAATTTGCTAACATCTTGTGCAACGATAGTTCTCGCATCTTTAATTACATATATCAATTTATTATTATAAGAACATTGAGCTACAGTGTCAATGATATTATCAGTGATTTCAGAGATAGGTGTCTTAATCAAACGAGAGAGTTCCATCAGGTGAGGTGTAATTATGGTATTATCAGCCAGCAGTCTGTTTAATCTCTCCAATCTCCTGCGGGTATCCATACATTGTTCCCTGTTCAGTTGTTCTGCTAATATATTTAACGCATCTGCATCCACGATCATTGGTACAGCAGCCTTATTAATCACCAAAGTCAAGAGTTTTTCTGCTTCATTACTCTTTCCGAGGCCAGGGCCAATAACTATGACAGAAGCCCAAGTAATCGCAGCTATAAGCTCTCTCTGAAGTTCCTCTTCGGTTCTACCATCAGGGTCATAGGTAGAAAATAATGCTTCCGGTATTAAGGTCTGAAGTATGATACGATTATCTGAGGAGGTCAATATTTTCACCAATCCTGCGCCTGTACGGTATGCTGCCTTTGCTGAAAGATAAGCAGCTCCACTCATCCCCTTGCTTCCTGCTATAACCAATACCTTTCCATAGGTTCCTTTGTTGCTGTAATTAGTTCTTATCGGTAGTCTCTGTAAATCCTCATTAGTATAATAGAAGGTATTCGGTTTAGACTGTAGTAGCGCCTCTTCAGGAAATCCGATATCAGCTACCGTAATTTCACCGGCGTAATCAGCTCCAGGGTAGAGTAATGTTCCCTGCTTCATATACCCAAAAGTGATGGTGTAATCCGCCTTAACAGCAGCATTCATTATCTTCCCAGTATCAGCTGATATCCCTGAGGGGATATCGACTGAATAAACCTCGTTATTACTCGCATTAATATCTTTTATAACCTCTTGTAAATATCCTGTTATTGGTCTAGATAATCCGACTCCGAAAATCGCATCAATTATTATATTATATTCACTTGGCTTGTTGTTTTCTATCAACATTCCTAATTTTTTTGATATTTCCACCTGTTCTTCTAAATGTCTGCTGAAGGTTCCTTCCTTGCAAACAAAAAAAAGCGCAACCTGGTAGCCCTGTAAATACAGTATTCTGCCTGCTGCAACCCCATCACCGCCATTATTCCCAGGACCGCAAACGACTAAAATACGATCCGACTTATTAATTCTATTTTTCATAACATTGACTATTTCCATTGCTGCGCGTTCCATAAGAACAAGTGCAGGTATCTTTATAACCTCCCTGGTATAATCATCAATTTGCTTCATTTTATTAGAATCTACTACATACTTCATAGCAATCTCCCATTACAAAGGTGTTCTCCAACTGCAACTGCATTGGCATAATCCTTAGTGTTTGATATAGATACATGGATAACTGTAATTCCCTGTATCTTTGCCAAATCAGCTGCCTTTCCGTAAAGGTTTACAAATGGTTTTCCCTTATCATCCCTAAGCACTTCAATTTCTAGTAACGTAATCCCTGCAAATCCCGTGCCAAGCATCTTGGAGACAGCTTCTTTTACAGCAAAATTATCTGCTGCTTTCCTTCTTTCCTTAGAAATGAGCTCGATTTCACTGGCGGTATAACATCTTTTAAGGAAGGATTCCTTCTCGCAAGCCTTAAGTACTCTGCTTACTTCAATTAAGTCCAATCCAATTCCGGTTATCACATTATCACCGCTCTTTCTTACTATAGCTTATGTTTTTATTTTATATTCCTGGTCAAATGCTTCCATCAATTCAGCACCAAGGATGTCATGCATATAAGTATATATCAAGTTGTTTTTTATTTCCATGTCCTGCTTGGCAAGAATTTTAATCTTAAGTTCATCTCTTATCTTTGCAATCCATTCAGTAATGTCCTTAAGTTCCTTTTTATTATTTAGCATAAGCTCATAGCAGTTCTTCATGCTTTCCACCATTAGCTCTTCATTTGCATCCTTAATCATATATGGTATTTCAGATAATTCATCCATTGTTTTATCTATTTTCTCATTTAATTCATTAATAAACTGTTTATTTTTATCAAGCTTTTTTTCCTTTTCCTTCGACTTTCCTATTAGATCAGTAGCGATATCCATATTTACAACTATATCTTTACAAAGATTGCTCTTTAATTTCTTCATGTCTTTAATGTCATTTACCATCTTACCCTGCTTCTTGAGTAGATTGTTAACACCCTGTTCGAGTTCCTTGATTCGTGTGGTTTTAAATTCCTCAGGAAATAATTCATGCCAACGCGTATCCAAGGTAAGAATCGGAAGCTTTTTATTCTTAACAAGCGTATCAAAATCTACGTTCTTATCTTTCTTACCCATACTACATCAACCGGCCTTTCATGAACTATTGAATTATTCCTTAGGCTCCTCTTTCATGGACAATTTATAGGAAAGCTTCATCAGGCTTTCTGCCAAATGTACATTCTCTACGGTAATATCCTTTGGAAGGTTAAGGTCTGTGGGTGCAAAATTCCATATTCCCTTAACACCCCACAATGCGAGATCAGCTGCCAGCTGAGGTGCCTTTGACTTCGGAACAGTAATCGCTGCAATATC
>DATESP010000225.1:0-2786 GCA_035270645.1 Mobilitalea sp.
AAGCTGGAGGCCTAGATTCGAAAGGATGTATATAGTTCCTTGAACCGCAAATACCAGACTACAACCTAATCCAACAAACATACCCAATGAATTTTTTTGATGATAAGAAATATAAATCATACGTCCTATCAATATGACAAACATACCAATAACTAATGCTCCTGCTATGATTCCCCACTTACTAATCACATAAGCTAATATATTATCAGTGTTTAGGCTTGGAATATATCCTACTACTTCATCGGTCGTCCCTCCAAATAATCTTGAATGAGATATAGCTTGTCTTATTAAATTCATTTGATAGCCTCTTGCATAAAGCTCTGGATGGAGAATTTCATTGAAAATACTACTTATACGTTCAGCCTGATGAGGTCTAAGAATATTCATGCCGGATATTATTAGTGCAAAGCCACAAATTGGTAACCAGCCCCATATAATTGCTAATGATACTTTTTTCGAAGTACCAAACCAGTTCTTCATTACTGCAGCAGAAAGCATAATCAGACATGAAAGTAATAAGCCAATATAAACTGCGCTTTGTGCAGTAAATTGCATTTCAATAAAACTCGTAACTATACATAGTAAAAGACATTTAAGCATTCCAATATAACCTTTTTTATGATATGCATATAGAATTCCTCCATATAACGGAATTAATAGCATACCAAATACGTAGAAATAACGTAATTGTCCGTTTATTATGGCTCCAACAGACGCATAAAATAATGATACAGTTAATAATAAGAGCCATAGAATTTTTGGATACATTCCAATAACTGAGTAATCTATATAATATACTGCAAGCACTATAAGTAATCCAGCTACTATGAAAAAGATATGTCTGGCAACATCAATACTATTATAGAACTTCGATTCATCAATTACATTATTGATACTAAGCTGTGCTAATATGCCGAAGCTACAAAGAGCTAAGACAGCCAGCAAAATCCTCCACTCTAAACTGGGTTTATGAATTTTATCCAATTGTTTTCCTACTTCTGTTGGATCTCCCATTTGCTCCAAAGCCTTTACTGTTGCTATGTTGTCATCGTAACCTTCTTTAATAATAGAAGCCCTTTGGTCTTCTATATGTTGATTGATTTCTTCTACAATCATGCTTCTTGCTTTCTTGCAACGAATCTGTCCTTTTACCTGTTCTAAATAATCTTCCTTACTATCATACTGTACCAAAGGTTACACCTCCAATTACTCCCTTTACTGCCTTGGCATATTCTTCCCATTCTTCACTGATTGATTTTAAATGTTTACGTCCTTTTTTAGTGATACGATAATACTTTCTTTTTTTAGTGCTTTCCAAATCTTCATAGGATTCCAGGTACCCTTTATCCACTAATGAATGTAATAGCGGATAAAGTGTTCCGGCTTTTAGATCAAACACATGATTAGAACGCAGATGCAAGGTTTCAATCATCTCATAGCCATACATGTCCTTTTCTGATAATAAGCTTAGAAGTAGCATGGAGGTGCTTCCTGATATTAAACTCTTATTCTCTAGCATTTACTTTCTCCTTTATATAGATTGCCTATATATAAATATATATAGATTATCTATATATGTCAAGGGAAAATTTAAAATTATTATGTATGGGACAATAAATGATGTACTGTAATTTCAATTGGTATCTGCATATTATCAGGTAGATAGCGAAAAAACTAATAGACGTGTAGTAGATTTTATGGTAGTCTTATATTTACATATGCTCAAAATCCGTCTGTACAAGCAGACGGCTTTTTTAATAATTTTAGAGTGACTACTATATACCATGGTAAACCTATAAAAGGAGTTTTACAATGAATAGAAATAATATAAATAAAAAAGTTATCATTCTTATTCTGCTTGCTATTGCAATATTAATATTAGTACTAGTCTTTGTGCAATCCGCTGTTTCTAAAAATAATAGAATAGAGCAGCCAACTTCAGACGTTACACCAACGAATGTACCTGCGCAAACTTCAGACATTACACCACCTATTTCTCCCACAGCAACAATTACGAATACTCCTACCCCAGCAATAATCCCAACAATGAAAGTTCATTTTATTGATGTTGAACAAGGAGATTCCATTCTGGTCGAAGAAGATGGTCACTTTATGCTTATTGATGCCGGGGTAAACGAAAAAGGAGCCACCGTTGTAAATTACCTCAAAAAACTTGGAGTAGTAAAATTAGATTATATAATCTCCACCCATCCGCACAACGATCACATAGGAGGGCTAGATACTGTTATCGATGCCTATAAAGTTGGTACTGTAATCATGCCAGACGTTTCGCTTGAATCAGAAAATTACGAGGATGTACTAGAAAGTATTAAGGATAATAACCTTATCATAACAAGACCGGTGGTCGGAGACAACTTTACTCTAGGAAATGCTTCCTTTGTAATAATCTCTCCAAATTCATCGAGCTATGAATCCTTAAATGATTATAGCATTGGGATAAAACTTATCTATGGAAGTAATTCTTTTATCCTCACAGGAGATGCCCATGCCGTCTCAGAAGCTGAAATGCTCGAGAACGGTATCGATTTATCTGCCGATGTATTAAAGCTCAGTCATCATGGTTCCTCCACCAGCAGTACAATTAACTTTTTAGATAAGATTGACCCGAAATATGCAGTAATCAGTGTAGGTACTGGAAATAAATACGAACATCCTCATTCAGCGACCATGCAAGCCATAAATAATCTAGGTATTAAGCTTTATCGTACGAATGAACAGAATAACATAATATTCACCTCCGATGGTAAATCCATCTCGGTAAATGT
>DATESP010000226.1:0-29435 GCA_035270645.1 Mobilitalea sp.
TCGAGCTGTAATGACTCCATTTATGGAGAACGTGGGCTGTGCTAAGATACCTGTTAAAAAATGCTTTAACTGCCTCGAACACTGTGATCCCAGGACTACACCCTATTGTATCACGAAAGCGTTGATTGAAGCGGTCAAGGGCAATGCGAAGGAAGGGCTTGTCTTCTGTGGTGATAATGTGCACCGGTTAAAGGAAATGACTACTGTCAAAGATATATTTAATGAGCTGGTGTTTTAAGTTTTGATTTGTCACAAATACGATTCAAACAATAAGATTAAATAGTGAACTCAGAATAAGGCTGTCCTAAAATTAGGGCAGCCTTAATTTTCGATTACCTAGTGGGCACACGTTCTAACGGATAAAAGTCCAGAGTGTGGTTAAGTATGTGCCTAAAGCTAACGAAGTTAGCTTTGTACATTGCCAAGAGCAAGGGGGTCATCGTTGACGAGGAGTCTGAATTGGCTGGACTATGAAATACTAATATACTAAGCATAATAGAGCAATAAAATCGCATAATAAGACTGTTGCTTTCGGGCAGTTGTCTCTCATTTTGCCCAAAAACAAAACCTCCAGTTTTTACACTGGAGGTCATAAAATTTTGGATTGTCGGCAGGGCGGCGCATCCTGCATACCTGGTAACTATCTTCCGATAGCGTGTCGGGAACCTTTCCGATCCTCAATAACCCATAAATATTATTCACTTCACAATAAAATTATACACCCTGAAGGTTGAAAATTTAAGGCTTATTTTTTGGAACTGCAACCAAACGTCCACTTTTCAGCCTTTTTGGCACTTTTACTGTTGACAAGATGATTATCGCAAAAATGGTCCGTACTTTTAATATACTTTGCAACACCCTAGGAATCTGAATTTGATAAATGATTTTTATGTGACTTAAATCACAGAATAAATTACCAAAAATAACTATCATAATATAATAGCGATATTATATATGAAATTGTAAGGAGGATGAGGGCTTGGATAGAATAACACTTAATATAAACCGGACAGTTTATGACCTTTGCATGGAATATCCGGAGCTACCGGACATATTGGCACAACTGGGTTTTACAGATATCATAAAGCCGGGGATGCTGGCTACAGCCGGAAGATTTATGACACTATCGAAGGGAGCCGCATTAAAGAAAATTAGCCTAGAGACCATTAAAGAGACCTTAGCGGCAAGAGGGTATGATATTTAGGATATTAAGCGAGAGTCCTCGGTAATTCAATTACTGAGTAGTTCACAATAAAAGTGTTTATGATATTTGTTAAATAGTATACAATAAAGATGATAATAATATAAAATAGGTGATTATGCAGTAACTTCACAAAAACATAGAACATCTTACGATGACAATGTACACAAAATTTATACACAGGAATCACATATAGTATTTTGAAGCCTTAGCGAATCAAGATACGAGAATTGGAGGAGAATATATGAATGGACAACAGGTTGGCGTAATTGGACTAGCGGTTATGGGTAAAAACCTCGCCCTAAATATCGCGGATCATGGATATTCTGTTGCTTGCTATAACCGCTCACCGGAAAAGACTAAGCTATTGATTAATGAAGCAGGAGAACTAAGACTCATTGGCACTTATTCTTTAAAAGAATTTGTAGAGGCCCTTGAAGTTCCCAGAAAGATCATCATGATGGTTCAGGCTGGAGAAGCGGTGGATGATACAATTAGACAGCTACTACCACTGATTAGTAAGGGTGATATTATCATGGATGGGGGTAACTCTAACTATAAGGATACCATCCGTAGAAGCAGGGAGTTAGAAGAACAGGGTTATCATTATCTAGGAACTGGTATATCTGGGGGCGAAGAAGGTGCCCGAAAGGGTCCCGCCATCATGCCGGGTGGAAGCCTAGAAGCTTATCATATGTTGGAGCAGGTGCTTAAGGATATATCTGCTAAGGTAGAAGATGAACCCTGCTGTACCTATATCGGTAAGGATGGAGCAGGACATTTTGTTAAAATGGTTCATAACGGTATTGAATATGCTGACATGCAATTAATCTGCGAGGCATATGACATTATGAAGAGGGTAATCGGTCTTACTCCTCCGGAATTCCATGAAGTATTCTTGAGTTGGAATAAAGGAGAATTGAACAGCTATCTTATTGATATAACTGCTGATATATTTACGAAGAAGGATCCGGAGACAGGAAAATACTTGGTGGATCTAATTCTAGATCTGGCAGGACAGAAGGGTACAGGTAAATGGACTGGACAGATTTCACTAGACCTAAGGGTCCCTACACCGACGATAACTATGGCAGTTTATGAACGTTACTTATCCTCCATGAAGGAAGAACGTGTCAGAGCTTCAGAGATATTAAAAGGACCTGAAAACCTTGATCACAAATCCAAGGATTTTATAGAAGCAGTAAGAAGGGCATTATATGCCAGTAAAATCTGTGCTTATGCCCAGGGCTTTGGCATGATGCGTGAAGCCAGCCTGCAGTATGGCTGGGAATTACAGCTTGGGGATATAGCCAAGATTTTCAGAGGTGGATGTATCATTCGGGCACAGTTTTTGAATCATATCATGCATGCCTACGATGAGGATGCAAATTTGGTAAATCTGCTTCTTACGGATTATTTTAAGGACATTGTAGGTCAATATCAGGTAGAGTGGAGAGAAGTTGTGAAGGCGGCTATTACTGCTGGTATTGCAGTTCCTGGATTTACTAGCGCATTATCTTACTATGACAGCTACCGTTCCAAGGAGCTGCCCATGAATCTCTTACAGGCACAGAGGGACTATTTTGGAGCCCATACCTATCAAAGGACTGATAAGGATGGTACCTTCCATACACAGTGGTAAATGCATATTTTCAGTGAACAGATAACAAAACCAAATTATATTATTAAACAGAGAGAGGAGGAAAAGCTTGATAAAGAAAATAAATAATGAAATAAATAATGTAAATAAAATTAGTGATGTTTTATCTGCTGTCTTAGTCATCTTCGGAGGTACTGGAGATCTGACCCATAGAAAGCTTATGCCTGCTCTATATAATATGCTCTTGGATAATCTGCTACCAAAGAATTATGCAATAGTTGCTGTTGGCAGAAGGGATATAACGGAGGAGCAGTATAAAAAGGATATCAAGGCATCGGTGAATAAGCATTCTAGAAATAAAATTGATGAGAGTTACTGGACAGAACTTCAGAGTAGGATACATTATTATCAGTTTGATTTTACCGATCAGAATGGCTATCTAGGGCTGAAGGAGTATCTAAAGGAATTGGACGTAATATTAGGCACTTCTGGAAACCGAGTATTTTACATGGCTGTTGCTCCGATGTATTTTGAGACCATAGTTCAGGGACTGCAAGTGAGTGATATGGCAAAATCCCAAGGTAGCTTCAGCAGATTGATTATTGAGAAGCCCTTTGGTAAGGACCTAGAAACTGCTCGTAAGTTGAACGATAAGCTGCTCGAAGTATTTGATGAAAGCAGTATATACAGGATTGACCATTATCTTGGAAAGGAAATGATACAGAACATCTTGGTACTTAGGTTCTGTAATTCCATATTTGAATCCATCTGGAATAATAAATATATAGATAATATCCAGATATCTCTGAATGAGAAGCTGGGGGTTGGAAGCAGGGGTGGTTACTATGAGAATTCTGGTGCGATGCGTGATATGCTGCAAAGTCATATTATGCAGATATTGTCGATGGTTGCCATGGAACCTCCGGTAAACTTAAAGACTGACTCAATCAGAACTGAAAAGCAGAAGGTAATTGAAGCTATTGAAGAGATTACTACGGAATTTCTTAGGGATAATGTTGTATTTGGACAGTACGGTAATGGGGTTATCGACGGTGCTCCTGTAGTTGGCTATCGCGATGAGATAAATGTACCTAAGGACTCAGATACAGAAACCTTTGTAGCGCTTAAGCTTCATATCAACAATTTCCGCTGGGCAGGTACCCCATTCTATATCCGTACAGGCAAGTCTATGGGAACTACATCTGCTGAGATTGTAATGCAATTTAAAGATATGCCAAATATCCTGTATTTTAAGGATAAGAATATACAGGAGCCGAATCTTCTAGTACTACGGATTCAGCCAAATGTCGGTGTGTTCTTCCAGTTTAATACGAAGGATTTCAGAACTCACAATGATATCGTTCCTACCAAGATGGATACCAGCTATGCAAACCCTACCCAGGGAAATACCCCTGAAGCCTATGAACGCCTATTTAATGATATTTTACGTGGGGATGCTACCTTGTTCTCAAGATGGGATGAAGTGGAGGCTGCTTGGACTGTAGCGGATAAGATTATCCGTTATCGTGAGCAGAAGAGGTTCAAGTTTCCTAATTATGAAGCCGGCTCTATGGGTCCGGCCAGAGCCTTTGAACTACTGGCTAAGGATGGACGAAAGTGGTGGTTAGTGTGAAAATAAAAAGCTATTTTCACACGGGAAGAACTGCGAAGTCCACACAGTGGTGTGAACTCCTTGTTCTTCCGGGCATTGGCGATGATATAAGTAGCTTCCTGTAGAGCAAGATTTAAACTATCTTCACACGGGAAGAACTGCGATGTTGCATAGCAGAATATTAAAGTGGAAAGAAGTGGAGGAATTATGAATATAGACGTTAACAAGATGAAGATATATGATATCTCAATGCCGATTTCTTACGATATGCCTGTTTATAAGGGAAAGGAAATGAAACGACCGATAATAACTGTAGACAGTGATTTTCAGACAGGCTCAGCCTATGAAAGCAGACTGGAGATGAATATGCATACAGGGACCCATATTGACAGGTCTCTGCATATGATTCCCCATGGTACTACCATGGAGTCTCTGAAGTTGGAGCAGGTAGTTACGGCCTGTACGGTTCTGGATTTAACTAAAGTGCGTGAGAAGATCACGAAGGAGGATCTGATTTCCAAAGATATTAAGGAGGGAAGCTTTTTGCTTCTAAAGACTAGAAACTCCTTTGATGAAATCCTCGAGAAGGATTTTGTATATCTGGACAGAACCGGTGCAGAATTATTGGCCAGTATGAATATTATCGGAGTAGGAATTGATTCCCTCGGTATTGAACGTAGCCAGCCAGGGCATGAGACCCATATTCAGCTACTGGGTTTAGATATAGTGATTCTAGAAGGTTTAAGGCTTAAGGGAATAGAAGAGGGCGATTATCTGCTGTCAGCAGCCCCAATCCTGATACCAGGAGTTGAAGCAGCACCGGTAAGGGCATATCTCATAGAATCATAAAATAATATAGACTAGGAATTACGAGAAGGGATGACCTAATGAACAAAAGAGTATACGGATTATTTACAGCTGTTACGATGATTACAGGCATTGTAATCGGCTCCGGAATTTTCTTTAAAACTGATGATGTATTAAGATACACTAAAGGAAATGTGCTGCTGGGCGTATTTGTATTTGCAGTAGCTGCAATAGCTATAATATTTGGCTGTCTTACTATATCTCAGCTTGCGACGAGGACAGACAAGCCTGGGGGACTGGTGTCCTATGCAGAAGAATTCGTTGGGATGGGAACTGCCTGTGCTTTCGGATGGTTCAAGACATTTTTATATCTACCGACCATAGCAGCTGTTGTATCCTGGGTAATTGGAATTTACATAAGTCAATTATTCGGATTAGAGATTACATTAGAAAGATGTGTTTTATTCGGAGTAGGGTTTATGACCTTTCTTTTTGTAATGAATGTTATTTCAGCAAAACTGGGAGGAACCATTCAAAATGTAACCATGCTGATCAAACTGATTCCACTGCTTTTCATTGCTATCGCCGGATTGGTTTTTGGAAAACCGGGAACTATGATTACTGAGGATTTCCAAAGCTTTAAGGCTGCAACTACGAGCTGGAGCTGGGTTGCTGCCTTTGCGCCAATTGCATTTTCCTTTGACGGATGGATAGTAGCGACAACCATTGGAGGTGAGATAAAAAACAGTAAGAGAAATCTTCCACTTGCACTTGCTGTATCCCCGCTGATTATATTATTCGCTTACGTTGCTTATTTTATAGGAATGTCAGCACTAATAGGTCCTAAGGAGATATTAGTACAAGGAGACACCTCAACCTTCACTGCAGCAAATCGATTATTGGGTGGTATTGGAGCTAAGGTGATTTTAACTTTTGTTGTAATTTCCGTTATAGGAACTGTAAACGGACTTGTGTTGGGTTTCATCCGTATGCCTTATTCCCTAGCTCTTAGAAACATGATTCCTGGAAGTAAATTTCTTGCGAAGGAGGAGCCCAAACTTTCTGGGATGCCTCTTAATTCTGCAATTTTTGCATATTTATTATGTATAGGTTGGATGCTGGTTCACTATATCACTCAAAAGGTAGGTATGAGAGGTGATGTCTCTGAGATAGCAATCGGTATCAGTTATGTTAATTACATGATTCTTTACCTGGCTGTTATCAGGCTGGCGAAAAAAGGTGAGATTAAGGGAGTATTAAAGGGCTATGTGGTTCCGGTTCTAGCTGGGATTGGTTCAATTGTCATTATCTTAGGAAGCGTGACTCATCCTTTATTTAGCTACTATGCGATAATATGCTTTCTGATAATGTTTTCAGGGGTAATATACTATAAATTAAATAAACAACGTATAACTTAAGTATACTATAGACTAATCATTATATATTAAGGAGGTCTAGAATGAGCGAATATATTAATAATCGGGAATACCGTCAGAAGGTTCTAAAGGAACTGATAATGGAGCTTCACGATGGGAAGAGTGTGGAGGAGGTTAAGGAAAGGTTTTCAAAGTTGATTGAAGGAATTTCAGCAACAGAAATATCTGAGATGGAAAACACTCTAATTAAAGAGGGTATGCCGGTCTCTGAGGTGCAAAGGCTCTGTGATGTCCATGCGGCAGTATTCAAAGGTTCTATTGAGGAGATTCACCAGCCGACCAACCAGGAGGAGATTATCGGACATCCGGTTCATACCTTCAAGCTGGAGAACAGGGCAATTGAACGATTGATTAATAAAACTATAAAACCCATTGTTAACAACCTTAAGAATGGGGATGACGCCAAGCTACGTGCACAGTTATCAGAAGCATTTGCTAAGCTATGGGAAATAGATAAGCATTATTTAAGAAAAGAAAACTTACTGTTTCCTTTTATGGAGAAGTATCAGATTACTGCACCGCCCAAGGTTATGTGGGGTGTGGATGATGAGATTAGGGATGCTTTAAAGGAAATTCGATCTCAACTTGCTAATTCAGATACTAACATGGACTCTATTATAGCTAATATTGAGGCAACTACCGACAGAATTCTTGAAATGATTTTTAAAGAAGAAAGCATACTATTTCCTATGGTTCTAGAGACATTGGCAGAGGATGAGTGGCTTAAAATAGCACAGGAGAGTGCAGAGCTTGGATTTTGCCTGTATGAGCCAATGAAGGAATGGAAACCGGTTCGTGTCAACGTAGAAGAAAAGGTTTTAAAGCAGGGCGAGGAGCCAGCAGGAGATGGGTACCTTACATTTGAGACTGGAATATTAGCTAAGCATGAAATTGAGGGATTATTAAATACCCTACCAGTGGATATTACCTTTGTTGATAAGGAGGGTGTTGTAAAATTCTTTACTCAAGGGAAGGAAAGGATATTTCCCAGAACTAAGGCGGTCATAGGAAGAAAGGTAGGAAACTGTCATCCACCGGCAAGTGTCCATATCGTTGAGAAGATTGTTGAGGATCTGATGTCAGGGGTGAAGGATCACGAGGACTTCTGGATTCATATGGGTGATAAATATGTTTTAATCCGTTATTTTGCGATCAGAGATAAGGAAGGCAATTATGTAGGCACCTTAGAATTTACGCAGGATATTGGGCCAATTCAGATGATTGAGGGAGAAAGACGACTGGTGTCTGAGGATAAATAGTAGGTTGACAAGGCATTAAACAATCCCTATTATAGAAGCTATAGTAAGTCGGCTTAATAATAGGGATTGCTACATAGTGGATCTAAAAGGAGTTTACAATGAATAACATAAAGATTATCGTTGACAGTACCTGCGATTTATCTGAGAATCTGCTAAAGGACTATGACATAAGCATGATTCCGCTGATGATAACCTTAGGGGCTTCCAACCTATTAGATGGGATAGAAGTTACCCCTGAAGAAATATATAAATGGTCTGATACAACTGGAGAAACACCCAAGACAGCAGCACCGGCGATTGGAGCTGCTATAGAGCTGCTGGAGCCTTTTGCTATGAAAGGAATGGATATCATATTCTTCGGGATATCCGAAGAGATGTCAGCAACTTGTAATGTCATGCGGCTTGCTGCAGAAGATATAGACTATCATAAGCTATATGTTGTGAATTCAAAGAATCTTTCAACTGGAATAGGACTGCAGGTTCTAAGAGCTGCTGAATTGGTTAAAAAGGGTTGCAGTGTAGAGGAAATATTGGAAGATAATAAATGTATTATTGATAAAGTGGAGTCAAGCTTTGTTGTTGACACTTTAACATTTTTGCACCGGGGAGGAAGATGCTCAGGAATAACAGCACTTCTTGCAAATACCCTGAAGCTGAAGCCAGAAATTATCGTAGAGGATGGCAAAATGGATGTATCCAAGAAGTATAGGGGTAATATCAAATCCGTACTACTGAAATATTGTAAGGACAAGGAGCCTTTTCTTCAAAATGCTGTTCCTGACAGAATCTTTATTACCCATTCCGGTTGTCCTTCAGAGGTTGTTGAGGAAGTCAGAACCTTTTTGAAAAACCTGAATATATTTAAGGATATAATAGAGACCCGTGCGGGGGGCGTGATTTCCAGCCATTGTGGGCCTAATACCCTGGGGATACTGTATATTTCAAAGTAATAATGTATTGTAAATATACTGAACAGTTACATATTAGAATAAGGGTGCGAAGATTCTCATAATAGAACTTGCCAGTCTCACATGCCAATGCTTAATCCTTATTTCATCCGGAGCGACAAGAGTACTAACCTTAAGCGTATCCAAAAAGTCCTTCTTAATGTCCTTAATACATTCATTTTGATACATCCATACGCCACATTCAAAATGCAGATATAAGCTTCTATAGTCCAGATTGACTGTCCCCACTATACCATAGCAATCATCGGCGACAAAGGTCTTAGAATGGATGAAACCAGGCTGATACTCGTATATTTTTACTTCACCGTCCAGCAGAAGCTGATAGAAAGAGCGGGTCATCATATGAACTAGCTTCTTATCCGGTATGCTCGGTGTAATAATTCTTACATCTACACCGCTCTTTGCAGCATTACAGAGGGCAGTTATCATTTCATTGTCTATAATCAGGTAAGGAGTAGTGATGTAGACATAATCACTTGCTTTATTGATGAAATTAATATAGACAGTTTCACTTACCCCTTCGTAATCAAGAGGGGTATCGGCATAGGGCTGAACAAAACCAAAGGAATGTGCATCTTTTATGAAAGACGATTTTCTGCGGAAATGAACAGCATCTTCCTTTGAACAGCTCAGGTAATTCCAAGTGGATAGGAACATGACTATAAAGCTCCAGACAGCCTCACCCTGTACCAATATAACAGAATCCTTCCAGTAACCAAATCTCTCTTTTACATTGATATATTCATCAGCAAGATTAATACCGCCTGTAAATGCGATCTTTCCGTCAATTAACAGGATTTTGCGGTGATCCCGATTATTTAGCTTGGCTGAAATAATAGGGATAAATGGGTTGAACACCCTGCACTTGATTCCAAGGGACTCTAGCTTCCGGTTATAGTGTGGTGGTAGAGTAAATAGAGAACCCATATCATCATAAATTAGTCTAACATCTACACCCTTCTTTACCTTCTCAAGTAGTATTTCTAGTACACTATTCCAGAAAATACCAGCATCAATAATAAAATACTCCAGAAAGATGTATTCTTCTGCTTTTTTTAGTTCCTCTAATATGACATTGTAAGCACACTCACCAGGGGAATAATAAGTGCAGGGGCTGTTACGGTATACCGGACAGAGTGATTGCTGTTGTATGTAATAAGACTGCCTATAGGCAGCCATATCAGCAGCTTTAAGTTCCAGAAGGACCTTCTCTTGATTATCTAGAAAATTAGATTGCATTTCTGTAAAGATAGCATTCAACTTATCATGCATTTTTCTTCCACTTTTCTTGCCACCATATAAAAAATAAATCAGAATACCGACAATAGGCAGGGTTAATATGAAAATCAACCAGGCAATCTTAAAACCGGGATTCATCCTATTATTCACAATCCATAGTACTGCAGCAATACTTATTATATAACTTATCATATAGAAAACCGGTAAATAATCTCGGAAATAAAGTATCATAATAATGAAGAGTGTTATTTGAAGAACAACACTCAGTGATACGATAAATGTTTTATTAATAAAAAGCTTTATTCGATTCATGATATTAGACCTTTCCCAAAAGATATATTTAGTATGATAGCTAATCTGATAATTTATGTCAATGTTAGTTGGATAAAAGGTAATAAAAATGAAGTATTAGGAAACAATGTAATACTACAAGGATTAAGCAAAGGAGATATTATTATGATTGCAAAAAACAATGATGAATTACAAGGAAAGAAGAATAAACGCCTTGAGAATTGTAACCCGACCAATTGCGAAGGTACTGCAGCCTGGCAAAATTCAGATGAGAATTATGACGTTGAGCTGGTGAATAAACCCTCCATCGACAGAGTTGTGGATGCTAAAGACTGGGTAGATAACGGAAGTAAGCTATAGAAGGAGAGAAGATATGGCAAAGATTTTGATGTCAGTGGACGGAAATACAGCATGCGCTTACGCAGCATATGCGTTTACGGATGTAGCAGCAATATATCCTATTACCCCATCCTCAGGTATGGCGGAGTCTACAGATGAATGGGCTGCGAACGGTAGGAAAAATATGTTTGGACAGGAGGTCAATGTAGTTGAAATGCAGTCAGAAGCTGGTGCTTCAGGTGCTTTTCACGGTTCTCTTCAGGGAGGAGCCCTAACGACCACCTATACGGCATCCCAAGGGCTTTTGCTTATGATACCGAACCTATACCGATGTGCAGGAGAACAGCTACCAGGAGTAATACATGTAAGTGCAAGAGCTTTGGCCACACATGCACTTAGTATATTTGGAGATCATCAGGATGTCATGGCTGCCAGGCAGACAGGCTGTGCTTTGCTTGCAGCAGGTTCAGTACAGGAGGTAGCTGACCTCACACCGATTGCACATCTATCCGCAATTAAGGGTAGACTTCCTTTTATACACTTCTTTGATGGCTTTCGCACCTCACATGAGGTTCAGAAAATTGAGGTACTCGAATACAGGGATTATGCTGAGATGGTAGATATGGAGGCAGTCAAGGAATTCAGGAATAACGCCTTATCTCCAAATCATCCGGTAATCCGTGGAAGTGCACAGAATCCCGATATTTACTTTCAGGAACGAGAGGCGTCGAATCCTTTTTATGAGAATATCATACCTATTGTTGAAGAATATATGAAGAAAATAGGTGATAAGGTTGGAAGAAAATACCGACTATTTGATTACTATGGAGATAAAGATGCAGAATATGTTATTGTAGCTATGGGTTCAGTAACCGAGACCATTGAGCAGACTATAGATTATTTCAACAGCCTTGGAGAAAAGTATGGATTAATTAAGGTTAGACTATATCGCCCATTCTCAATGACTCATTTACTTCAATGCATTCCGAAGACAGTAAAGAAGATAGCTGTACTGGACCGAACTAAAGAGCCGGGAGCTGTCGGAGAACCACTTTATATGGATGTGTGTACATGTTTTAAGGATGTCAAGGATGCACCATATATTATAGGTGGACGTTATGGTTTGGCGTCCAAGGACACCACGCCTAATCATATAGCTTCGGTATATGATAATTTAAAAGAAGCTAAACCTAAGAATTCATTCACAATTGGTATTGAGGATGATGTGACAAAATTATCTCTGACTCCAGTGGAGAAATTGAGTGTAGAGCCGGAGGATATGATTTCCTGCCAGATATGGGGACTTGGCTCAGACGGAACAGTGGGTGCAAATAAGCAGGCAATTAAAATCATAGGAGACCACTCTGATTTGAATATACAGGCATATTTTGATTATGATTCTAAAAAATCAGGAGGAATCACAGTATCTCATCTGCGTTTTGGTAAGGAGAAGATCCGTTCCACTTATCTTGTGACTCATGCTAACTATGTGGCATGTCATAACCAGTCCTATGTGTACAAGTATGATATGCTCCAGAGCATAAAGGAGGGTGGAACCTTTGTGTTGAATACTAGTTTGGATCAGATGGGGCTGGAAGAAAAGCTCCCTGGAACAATGAAACGACAGCTTGCTGAGAAAAAAATAAATTTCTATACCATCAATGCAATCGGAATCGCGGAGGAAATAGGACTTGGAAACCGCATAAATATGATCATGCAGGGAGCATTTTTTAAATTGGCCAAGGTATTGCCCGAAGAAATATATGTTAAAGAATTGAAAGCAGTCGTAAATAAAATGTATGGCAAAAAGGGTGAAAAGGTAGTAGCAATGAACCATGAAGCTATCGACCGCGGAATCCTTGCACTAACGCAGGTAAAAATACCTGAGGTTTGGCTAAAGAGTGAGTTTATATATGAAGAGGAAATTCAAGAAGAGGATATTAGAGAACCAGAGTTCATTCAGAAAATCATGCGGCCTATGTCGGAATTAAAGGGAATGGATCTTCCGGTCAGTGCATTTATAGGAAGAGAGGACGGTACGATGCCATCCGGTACGACTGCCTATGAAAAACGAGGAATTGCCGTTAACGTACCGGAATGGATTGAGGAACGGTGTATACAGTGTAATCAGTGCTCCTATGTCTGCCCACATTCTGTAATTCGCCCCTTCCTTTTAGATGAGGAGGAGCTTAAAAAAGCTCCGGAAACGTTTAATACGAAGAAAGCCACTGGTAGAGGTTTTGAAGGATTAAGTTATAAGATTCAGATTAGTCCTATGGATTGTACAGGCTGTGGGAACTGTGCTGATATATGTCCAGCTAAGGGAAAGGCATTAATCATGCAACCTATCACAACACAGCTAGAGAGTCAGGTAGAAAACTGGAAATTTGCTGTTGAAGAGATCAGCTTTAAGAAAAATCTACCGTACGGAACCTCCTTTAAGGACAGTCAGTTTAAGCAGCCACTGATTGAATTCTCAGGTGCTTGTGCAGGCTGTGGGGAAACTCCTTATATCAAGTTGGTAACCCAGCTCTTCGGTGAACGAATGATGATAGCCAATGCAACAGGATGTTCTTCCATCTGGGGTGCGTCTGCACCAAGTTCGGCATATACTGTGAACAGAGAGGGCAAGGGTCCCGCCTGGGCAAATTCTCTATTTGAAGATAATGCAGAGTTTGGTTACGGAATGTATTTGGCTGTAAAACAGATTAGAAATAAACTTGAAGATAATATGAATAAGCTGATTGAAATGAAGGTGGAAGAACGGATTAAGGAAGCCTTCCATGATTGGATTCATTATAAAGAGGATGGTAAAGCTTCGGAGGAAGCAAGTAAGAAGGTCCTTGATGTGCTGGAGAATTTTGTTTCTACAGATGTAGAGCTGGTACAGCTTATCAATGAGATTAAAGAAAATAAGGATTATTTAAATAAAAGATCGATCTGGTTAGTCGGCGGTGATGGTTGGGCTTATGATATTGGCTACGGAGGTCTTGACCATGTTATGGCTTCAGGCGAGGATGTGAATGTACTTGTATTTGATACAGAGGTATACTCCAATACCGGAGGACAGGCTTCTAAATCCACTCCGACTGCTGCCATAGCTAAGTTTGCTGCCTCAGGTAAGAAGCAGGGTAAGAAGGATCTTGGAAGGATGATGATGACCTATGGTAATGTATATGTCGCACAGGTTGGTATCCATGCTGATAATACACAGTTGATTAGAGCATTACGGGAAGCAGAGGAGTACCACGGTCCTTCTCTTGTAATCGCCTATGCCCCCTGTATTAATCATGGTATCAAGGAAGGAATGGGAAGAAGTATGGCCACGATTAAAAAGGCTGTGCAATCCGGTTATTGGCATCTTTATCGCTATAATCCTGAATTAAAAGCAGAGGGAAAGAATCCGTTTATACTAGATTCTAAGGAGCCGACGGAAAGCTTCCGTGACTTCATTCTCGGACAGGTCCGCTATAGTTCTTTAGAAAAAGCATTTCCGGATCAGGCAGAAATACTATTTAGTAGGGCAGAAGAATTTGCGAAGGAAAAGTACGAGACCTATCGTAAGTTAGCTAAAAAGGAGGAAACCTCAGTATAAAATCAAAATGATATTAAATCTGAGCTTTTTCTATAGCAGAACTTATTGGCGAGAGTCATTATGGTATGCTATAGAAGGAGCTCTTTTTATTTGAGACAAAGTAATTATATAGGATACCAATACTGACCAATATATTATGTATTCATTTGGTAACTTTGGTATCTATGGAGAGGCGGTCCAAATTAAGCTAATATTAATGGCATTTTGTAGTAGAACTACTAGTATTTACATGACTAAAACCAAGAATGGCTTCTATGCAGAAGTAGGATTTATGCTATAATAAAGGGGTGAATTACTATGAATTTATGTAGTCATTTTAAATTTAATTGAAGAGAGGTGCGTTGATTGCTCGAACAATTGATAAAATCAGTTACAGTTAGATTTACAGAAGATGTCCAGGTGGTTTATAGGCTTGTTTTTAAAAATGCTCTTTACAGCCTTGAATGCTACAAGGAGGGAAGCACTAAAAATGATTTAGTTAATTACTGCTTTAAAGAAGATATAACAGAGGATGAAGGGGAAGCGGAAATGTTTCTTCAGCAGATGACAAATGGGAAAGTTTTTCCAGTACATATTAAGGATTTGATTGAAGATTATTTTGGCTAAGATATTATCAATGGGATCTCCAGTTGAGGTTTTAGCCTAAAAAATTAGTATCGAATGAAGAATTAAATACTGACTACATAACAATGTTTAAAAGACTGTTTAGGATAGCTTTTTCTACTAATAAAAGCTAATCTATACAGTCTTTTTTATTGATGAAAGTTTGTCCTATTCAATAAAAAGTGCATAATTAATGAAAGGTTAGGAAAATATAGAAGCATGGATTTGTTTTAAGAAAGAAGGATATATATGGAGCAGGTTATTAATTCCACTGTAATCAAGGACTTATTTGCAAAGAGCGGGGATGTACTGATCCGCCCTATTAAAATAAATCAAAATAATATTACTATATATCTATTCTGTGTCGACGGATTAATAAATACACAGATTTTAGATGATGCCATTCTAAAGGGTTTGAAATTCGATCCCTATCTAGACAAATGCCTAACTGAGAGGCAGATGATGGATTATCTTTTAGAGGGTGGTGCATATCATGCATTCACCTCGGAACAGAAGGATTATCAGCTCTTGTTAAGGTATGTTATGAGCGGCATGGTTGGATTGATTTTTGATGGTGAACAGAACGCAATCATTTACGATGTCAGAACATTTGAAAAACGTTCCATTCAGGCACCTGAAGAAGAGGGTGTTATGAAGGGAGCTAAGGATGCATTTGTTGAGGTGATGAGGATCAATACTGCGCAAATTAGGCGCAGGATTAAATCGGAATTTCTAGTGATAGAAAACCTTTGCGCAGGAAAGCTTTCTAAGACAGATATGGCATTAGTCTACATCAGTAATATTGCAGACATGAAGATTGTTAATAAAATGAAGGATATCATCCAAAACATTGATATTGATAATATCGTAACGCCTGCTTTTATAGAGGAGTATCTTGTAGAGAATAAAATGAGTATATTTCCACAGATTATGTACACCCAGAGGCCGGACAGAATATCTTCTAATGTGTCTGATGGAAGGGTGGCATTAGTGGTAGATGGAATTCCATTTGTATATGTATTACCCTGCCAGCTGGCAATGCTGATGCAGTCACCTGAGGATTATGCAAGCCATTTTTTAATAGGCTCTTCACTACGGATTATCCGTTATATCTCGATGATTGGTACTCTTTTTTTGCCTGCCTTCTACATCGCAGCAACCACTTACCAATCACAAATGCTTCCGGTGGAGTTAGCCTTGTCTACTCAGGCAGCTAAACAGAATGTGCCCTTCTCCTCAGCTTCTGAGGTACTTGGTCTATTAATCGCCTTTGAGATAATAATTGAAGCAGGACTCCGATTACCCAAGGCGGTGGGTACTGCAATGTCTATATTAGGAGGTCTGGTAGTGGGTCAGTCAGCAGTAGCAGCGAACCTGGTTTCCCCCACTGTTGTTGTAATCGTATCCCTGGCCGGTATTTCTGGATTTGTCATGCCGAACCAGGATCTTAGTAGTGGAATTCGACTATCCAGGTTCTTACTTGCATTTTTGGCTGCCATTGGGGGATTCTTTGGATTGACTATGGGTTTAATCCTTCTAATCACACATCTGTGTAGTTTGAATAACTATGGAGTTGCTTATCTTTCCCCCTTTGTAGATGTGGAGGAGAGAAATCATAAGGACACATTATTTCGTTATCCCATAAATTATTTTAAGAAAAGACCTAAGGATATCGCACCGAACAACCAAAATAAGCAGAAAGAAAAGGACTGATGAACTGGATGAAGAAACTATTGTATCTTATTATACCTTTTCTGCTCTGTAGTTGCTCCCATGACATGAATAGGAGAGAAATCGACGAGATTAATTTTATCCATGTCATGGGAATTGATTACTCGGAGGGAGAATACACCATCAGCGCTTTATACAGCTCAAGTGAGGGAGCAGACCCGGAGGAGGGATCAGGAGGAAGTGAGGAGGTTACCAAAGGGACGGGGAAAACACCCTATGAAGCCTTTGAGGATATTAAACTTAAAAATAAAAAGTCAGTAGCTGTCTCAAATACCGGCTATTTCTTAATTGGTAACGGTGCTGCAGGAAATGGAATTGATCGTTGCCTTGATTTCCTATCTAGGGATGAGACCATTAAGATGGAGGCTCTGATCTATGTGACACGTGATGAGAAGGCTTCTGATTTCATCGAGCAGGGAATAGAGAATAAACAGACCATCCATGAGGATCTCCATGCTGTGGAGCAGAAGCAACTAGAGCTTGTTACAAGAAATGATAATACACTGGTAAATATCTTAAATGAAATGGAACAAGAATATTCAAGCGTTTTGATACCATACTTGGCTGCGGAGGAGAAAATCTTCCTGATAAAAGGTTATGCAGTTTTTGATGATTTAAAGCTTAAAGATTATCTAGACAGTGAGACATCTAGCGGTGTGAATTTCATAAAGAATATTATTAGAGTGTTTCCAATATACCTACAGGAACAGGTTGGGCTATCCTTATCCTATTCCAATACGAAATTAAAAACAAAGCTGGAGGGTTCACAGATTACCGTAGAGATAAAGTTGGATTTTGAAACAATGATTAAGGAGATAATCGGAAAATCTAAGGTATTTTCAAAGGATGGTTTAGCCAGCTTGACAGCAGAACAGAATGAGTATATTAAAAAGGTGCTTCAAAAAGCTGTGGATTATACCACAACGACCGGATTAGACATCCTGCAGATAGCTCGGTTGGTAGAGAACCAACATGTTAACAGTTGGGCAGATTATGAAGAGGACTGGACTGAGAGTGTATCAGATATTAAATACGAAATAAAAGTTAATTCTAAAATCGCTAAATCATTTATTCTAGGCGATAAAGGTAATTAGGTCACCATATGGGGTGTAACAGTAATTTTAAAGAGAGGATGGGTGCAATATGCTCTATGTTTTCATCGTTATGCTGATCGGTGCATTTATCAGACAGCGTGATAAGCTTTTTAAGGAGAAGAGAAACATTTTTTTGTTTGCGTTAATGTCCCTCACAGGAATTATACTTGGAGTTATCCACACTGTAAGTCCATATATACCGAGTATCGCCATGAGCTTTGAAAAACATATGAAATGAGGTATTACAAGTGAATAAGGAACTTTCACTTAGGCAAATTGTATATTTGTATTTATTTCTCTCAGTATCACCGATTCTGAGACAGATTCCGGCTGCACTCGCAGGCGAAGCAGGAAGGAGTGGTTATCTAAGTCCCCTCTGGTCTATACTTGTCCTGCTGCCACTAACCGGCATTATCCTCTTGTTGATAGAATCATTTCCAGGACTCAATATATATGAAATAATGGTACAGCTTATCGGTAAAATTCTAGCAAAATTGATTATATTAACCTACATGCTATGGTTTCTTCTATTGCTGACAACAAAGGTCAGTGCCTACAGCATGACTATACAGTTTACACTTATGCCTAAGACTAGGTCGGATTTTTTTATGATCACTTTAATAGTAATGGTTTTTTACGCATTATTGCGGGGTATCAAGACTATATTTCGCTTTTCTGAATTTACCCTAGGCCCAGTCATTGTATTTTTTATCATATTGATTGTATGTTCATTGGGTAGGATTAGAACAGATTACCTACTTCCAGTTTCAAAGGTAAAGCTGCCATCAACTATAATGGCTTCTAAAAATGTGATATCAGTTGGCGGCTTTATTATAATTGCGCTATTCTTTTCCGATAAGCTAGGGATCACGGTCTCAAAACTGCAGAAGAGGAAACTATGGTATGGAGTATTAGTATTTGCTCTGCTTACCTTTGGCATTACTGTATTTACCTTTGGTATCACCGGAGCAAATCTGACAGCAAATCTGCCATTTCCATTCTATATATCAGTAAAGAGCATTTCATTTTTTAATATATTTGAACGTTTTGAAGTGCTTGTGACTTTAATCTGTGTACTATCGGACTTTATAGCTATATGCACTCTGGCTACACTGCTTACACGCAGTATCCAATGGTTATTTGATATAAAAGAGAGAGGGTTCTTATTCGTCCCACTCTCTATAATAGTATATTATCTGACCTACTTAACCACAAGCACCCAATTTGAGTTTGATTTTTTATATCGGTATGTAATAATTAATTTGAACCTAATCTATCAATTTCTGATACCTTTTTTCCTTGGGGTGGTCTGTTTGATAAGAAGGAAGAATATTAAAAAGCTGAATTAATATCACACTTGTATTTGCTATTTATTCATAGATATGGATTTTAAATTCATCGTCATCATACTTGTATTTACTATGATTGATGTAATATTCTGCAATTGGATCGAGATACTGATATACCCTGTGGTATTCCTTTGTTTCGGGATCCTTAACCGTCTCGCATCGGTTACTATATAGGAATAGGATTAAGTCATAGCAGTCAATCCAAATCTCATTCGTGTTTTCCTTCTGAGATTCATCAAATATAAGCTGCAATCCGAAATGAAGATGGGGGGTACGAATGTTATTAGCATTTTCTGATGAACTATAACCGGTTCGCCCTAGATAACCAATGACATCACCTGCCTGAACGATGCTACCCACCTCAAGGGATTTATTGTAGGGGAAATTCTTTCTGAGATGTGCATAATAGTAATACCGATTTTTATCAAAGCTACGGATTCCAATCCGCCAACCTCCATATTGATTCCAACCGAGTGCTTCTACATACCCGGATTCAACAGCAATAATCGGCGTACCAACTTGACCCATCATATCATGTCCTAGATGTTTTCTTCGATATCCATAGCTTCTTGATACACCAAAATCATCAAAATGACTATAGGGGTAGTATTTCGCTATAGGCAGATATACCTTTAGACCATATTTTTCTTCCCACTTCTTGCCACCGGGACTGGCTTCATCTGCCACCTCAACTTCATATTTTCCAACCATACCACCAAGTACAGCCGAATATGCCTCTAGATAGTAATTGTAGTATTTCATGTCGGCAGTGATGGATTCCATGGTTTCCTCTTTAGAAGTTAGCTTATTTACCAGGTCTGACATGTGTTTCTCTTTATATCGTGAGAAATCACCCCCATACTTAGCACCCAGATAAGCTAGTAAGTCAATCCAATTAAGTTTGATATCCTCATTATGTGCATCTACATCATAGTGATAAGCGCGATCTAGAGCTTTATGGCTGACATCAAAACTGACCCATTTGATAAAGTCCTTCTCAGTATCATACATGGAGGTGAAAACCGTAGAGCTCTGATCAAAATTCTGCTTAACCAGGAGGGGAGTGAATAATAACAGTATAATTAGTTCACAGAGAATGATATGCTTGGCATTCAGCTTAGAAAACATTGAACTACATCCTTGTATTAAAACTTGTAATATATTATGTTATTTTAGAGGGAACTATAACTGTTATTCGAAAATGTCCTGTAGCATTTAATACAGAATTTAATATAAATGTTCAATTAAGCTTTCATTTGTATCTTATCATTTCACATAGTTTGTGTTAAAATGACCATATGCTATAGTTTATACTAGCGTCCATGCCTACGATTTGCTCGCAGGCCTAAATTCAACGTGTGAAAATTGCTTTAACTGGAGGAGCTATGAAAAGAATGCAACCCAAAATAAAAAGTAGATTAATAATATTAGCATTATTAGCTGTTATAACCATCATATTATTAATTGTGCTTCCGCCCATAAAATCAGCTAGGAATAATCAGAAGGATTTAAAGACATCCACTAAGGATGATATTGAAACATCAGTTATTAATGAACCTCAAGAGGTTCAAAATAGTCAATCGGAGGATAGTCTATCTACAGATGACCTGCTACCAGTAGAGGGTAGTCTGTCAACTCAGGAGGATGACGCGGCTGACAGCGATACACCTTCGGGGGATGCAGTAATTAATGAAAGAGAGAACGAGACTACAGAAGTAGAAGGTGAGAATATCGAAGATAATTCATCTGAGGAGGAAGGTGTGGGAGGGAAATCCGGAGATAACTCCTATGGTTTTGTATTTGAGGAGAAGTATGATACTGTCATTACAAAAGAGGGTATAAATATCAGGCAGGGAGCCTCCACAGATTCTGCTATCATGACAACCTTAAATCAAAAAACTAAGCTTAATAGGACCGGATATCATCCGGATTGGACCAGAGTAATATATAATGACCAGATTTGTTATATCGCTACTTTCCTAGTGTCAGAATATAGTGAAGCGCCCATGGAGAATAGCAGTATATCAGACAATAATAATGAAACTACAGCTCCTACACAGGAAGTGATTAATGAAAATAATGATAAAGGTAAATTAATAGTAATTGATGCAGGACATCAATCAAGCGGCAATTATGATTATGAACCAATTGGACCGGGTGCGTCAGAAACTAAACCTAAGGTATCCTCTGGTACCAAGGGTGTCAGTACTGGACTAGCAGAGTATAAGCTTAATCTTGCAGTATCACTTAAGCTTAAGAGAGAGCTGCTGGACAGGGGTTATCAGGTTATCATGATTCGTGAAAAGAATGATGTAAACATTTCAAATTCAGAACGTGCTGCCATTGCCAATAATGCTGAGGCAGATGCATTTATCCGAATACATGCTAATGGGAGTGATAATAAGTCTGTACATGGAGTTCTGACAATCTGTCAGACTGAATCGAATCCATATAACGGAGATTTATATACTGTTAATAAGAAACTGTCTACCAAAATACTGGATGGAATTATAGAGCAGACAGATTCTGCGAATAAGGGAGTTTGGGAAACTGACTCAATGAGTGGTATTAACTGGTGTAGTGTTCCGGTGACGATAGTTGAAATGGGTTATATGACTAATAAAGAAGAGGATGAGCTGTTATCTACTGAAAGCTATCAGGAGAAAATCGTCCTCGGCATTTCGAATGGATTGGATGATTTCTTCAAATAGACGTAAAGGAAGAGGTGGACTTATAAGCTCACCTCTTCCTTACGCACTATAAAGTACATCTACGTATTTGCACTAATTTCGTTCGAGCTTTACTCGAATAGTGCCAATATTATTCCTCGATATCGATAACACTTACAGGACATCCATCCCGTGCTTCTATAGCACGATCCTGGCAATCAGAAGGAATATCACCCTCTATTGCTTGGGATAGATCATCTTCGTTATAGCTGAAGACTTCTGGACATACCTCGATGCATAAGCCGCAGCTGATGCAGCCATCCTGGTCAACAGATGCTTTCATAGCATTCTCCTTTCAGGTGATTTGCTTACAGGATATAACTATACTTATTATGGATAGTTCAATAAGATATTATTCCAAGAAAAAGAATTTGATTCTTAATATATGTAAATGCATAAAAGGGTGGCAGATTGTGAAGGATTTGTGTCTGTGCTAAGCAATAAACCCACGATGCTCAAAAACTGCGAAGAAATGAGGTAAATATGGAAAAGGAATTCTTTAAGCCCGGTAATATGCTTTACCCGATTCCGGCGGTTATGATAAGCTGTGCAGATAAAGATAATAAACCGAATATAATAACAGTTGCCTGGGCAGGTACTGTCTGCAGTAGTCCGGCGATGGTATCTGTATCAGTCCGTAAGGAGCGTCACTCCTATGAAATCATGAAGGAGAGCGGCGAATTTGTAATTAATCTAGTTACTGAGAATCTAACAAAAGCCGCAGATTTTTGTGGTGTCCGATCTGGTAGAGATATTGATAAATTTAAAGAAATGAAGCTGACACCAGTGAAAGGCAAGCTTAAGTTTGCTCCCATGATTGAAGAGTCTCCGGTCAATATAGAATGCAAAATTAAGACAATCATTCCTCTTGGATCCCATGATATGTTTCTGGCAGAGGTGATAAGCGTAGCCGTGGATAAGAAGTATATTGATGATAAAGGTAAGTTCCACTTAAATCAAACGAAGCTTATTGTATACTCACATGGTGAGTATTATGGGATGGGAGATCTGATTGGTAAGTTTGGGTATTCCGTGCAGAAAAATAAATCAGAGAAAAATAAAGCAGAGAAAAATAAAGCAGAGAAATATAAAGTAGAGAAAAATAAAGTTGTGAAAAACAGCGTCAATGGTAAAGGTAAATATATTAATAATGATATGAAAAATGCTTATAAAAAAAAATAAATATTTTAAAGGGCTTCACTGCACCGCTGGAAATAATACAGCGTAACAAGAGCCCTTTTTCCTATTGTGGAATAGAGGATTGTGCTTCTAAGAAACTGATTAGCTTTACAGGATCCTCCAGTATAACTCTGCCGACATAGAGACTTCGGTCCGGTTTAATCATAATAGCCCATTTTACTAGAGAAATCGTACCGTTGATTATCTCTAGACAGGTAATATTACGTGGATGGATGCAGCTTCCATCATTAAAATATAGAGTATCTTTAACCTTGGGGAATACAGGACGATGAGTATGACCGGTGATTATCATTTGGTTTTCTTTTTTGGACCAATCGGATAATCTTTTTTCAACAGTATTTTTCTTCTCATTGTTTTTTGCAGCACTGGTAGGATCTCTGATACCAATTAATTCCAATGGCCCCCAAAGATATCGGACTAAGAACCTAGATATTCTCCACAGTGTATCGTTTAAGATATCAGCTTGATGTCCATGGGTCAGTAGAATTTCATAATTTGTGTTCTTATATTTCAAAACTATACCTTCGAGAATCTTTATACCAGGAAAAAGTGCTGTCCTTGAATTAATACTATCGCAGAAAAAGGAATTGCATTTTGTTCTTGAGTACTTTGGATCCTTCTTGGCAATATCATGATTACCATACAGCATATAAAACCTTCCAATTCGATAAAATTGTGACATCAGCCAAAAGGAATCACTGTGGGTCTGGATAATCACATCTATATTTCTGTTTTCCCAAAGCTCATCCCCATCCCCAAGCTCTATATAAGTAAATCCTCTTTCATAATAATACGTCAGTGCAGCGGAAAATAGATTTTGGTTATCTGAAAAATTGTCAGACCATCCACCTACTCCACGATGGCAGTCACTCATTAATACAATTCTTGAGTAGTCGTCAAAGGGTATTTTGGGTGAGTTAGCCAGTACCTGGGATAATCGCTTTGAAGTTGACATAAGCTGCACCTCCCTATAGTCTATCCCGCATATCGATAAAGCTCTTTATCTTATTATAAGAATCAAATACCTGACGGGGCTTACCTATACTAAGAATCTGATTATACATATTCGGTGATTCGTTACGGACGATCTCAAGCTTATCAAGAGTGTCAGTATAGGCTTCTGTTAAGTACTGATAGGCATCACAGAAGGATTGGTTGTTCTTTTGCATTATACGCTCCGTCAAAGAAGTTCTGGTTAAGGGCTGGGGTGTATGCGGCTTAGTAAAACGGACATAGACCCTTCGACCTCTGACGGCAAATTCTTCATCTGTATATCCTAGATTCATAAGAGCTTCTCCAAATGCATAAGCCATTCTTTGATCATATAAATCCATGATGATATCCATGGAGAGTTCAGAGGGCTGAGAAAATTCCCCGAGTTTAAAACCGGTAATCCACCAATGATATGCATTTCTGGTGAAAAGTAAGTTGCCATTTTTCTTGCATGCAAAGGACATATTTATTCTATGCTCATCCTTAAGTGCATAATAAAAGGTTCCGTTGAATAATCCCGGGATGTTTAGATCTGGCCCGGTAGTATAATATACTCCGACCTCACAACCGCTAGTCATCCCATATTGACCCTTCCAAAACTCAATTAAATATTTAACTCCGTTGTACTTAAAGGGGATGGGTTCGCAGTCAATTATCATACTGAATAAGGCTGTTGCCTCATCATAAAGTCTGCAATATCCAAATCCTCTCTGCCAGCCATTCATCACAGAATAGAAGAAATCTTGCATGGGTTCGTAAGAGAAGCCAAAGGGCTCTAAATCATTATTGAGTTCAGCTATACGCTCAGGATTGGTACCGACTACATCTGTAATCGGGCGTACTATCCTTTGCTCTTGTTTTTTCTTTCTTTTTTTCCTCTTTCGTCTTCTTCGAAAATAGATTGAAGTGGTGAAGAGTAAGAGTAATAAACTGATAATGACAACTGTTTTATTCTGTATATAAAACGCCCATAGCGCAGCAATATTAATAATAGGGTTGTATCCCATCTGAATAAACAACATATAGTTAACTCCTTTCATTATGGTATATATCATCATATTCTTATGGGCAGGAGGTTGTTAAAGAAATTGAAGTTCCGTGATATTTATTTTAAATGTGTAAAAGGATATTACATTTAACAATATGATAAGATACAAATTTATCAATGTGAAAGGATATTACATATAACAATGTGAAAGGATATACTGAAAATGTAAAAGGATATTACATTGACTTATTTTTTAAAAATATTATAATATGATTAGCAAAAAGTACATGGATTTCATGGGTACTAGAAGAAGGAGATAATTATATGAGTGAAAATTGTGATCAAAATTGTAACAGCTGTGGTAGTGATTGTTCTGATAGAAAAGATACTAAGCCGGATTTTAAGGTACAACCACATGAGCTTAGTTCTATTAAGAAAGTTATTGGCGTCGTAAGTGGGAAAGGTGGAGTCGGCAAATCCCTGGTTACCTCGATGCTGTCAGTTAATATGCAAAGAAGAGGCTATCATTCTTCCATTCTGGATGCGGATATTACAGGTCCATCGATACCGAAGGCTTTCGGTATCAAGGAAAAAGCGAAGGGTAGTGAGCTGGGCTTATTTCCTTCCAAGAGTAAAACCGGAATTGATATTATGTCTATTAATCTACTCTTAGATAATGAAACAGATCCGGTAGTTTGGAGAGGACCTGTTATTGCTGGTACTGTAAAACAGTTCTGGTCTGATGTTATATGGGCTGATGTAGATTATATGTTCGTGGATATGCCACCGGGAACTGGAGATGTACCACTCACTGTGTTCCAATCCCTTCCTGTGGACGGAATTATTATCGTAACTTCTCCACAAGAGTTGGTGTCGATGATAGTTACAAAAGCCGTAAAGATGGCAGAGATGATGAACATTCCTATCCTTGGAATAGTAGAAAATATGTCATACTTTAAGTGTCCTGACTGTGATAGTGAGCATCAGATATTTGGAGAAAGCCATATTGAGAAGATTGCTGAAGAGAATAAGATTCCAGTGTTTGCAAAGCTGCCTGTTGATCCTAAGCTTGCTGCAGCCTGTGATAAGGGAATGATAGAACTATATGAAAGCACATATCTAGATAATATTGCAGATATGTTAGAGAGTATTAATTGAGGCATTCAACCTTAACACTTGATGAAATAAATATGGGACGAACTGAATGAAAAAAAATGATTTTATTCTAATTGGCACATTATTAATATTGGGTATTATTGCATTTATCCTGATTACTTTAACGAAATCAGAAGGTAGCAGGGTTCTTATCATTGTTAACGGAGAAGAATATAAAGACATGTCCTTAGAGGAGGATACCACTTTTACTCTTGAATTAGAGAACGGTGGGTGGAACACCTTTGTTATTAAAGATGGATATGTGGATATGATAGATGCTAGCTGCCCGGATGAACTGTGTGTTAATCACAAGGACATACATTATAATAATGAAACCATTGTATGCCTTCCTAATAATGTTGTACTTCAGATTATTGGTGGTGAGAAAAATGAAGTAGATGCAGTGGCTAAATAGCCCGCATTTACACATATCAGATGCGATCAAAATGTGAAAAAGCATAATTTTCTCACATTAAATTTCGGATTTTGATGAAAGGTATGGATATACTATGAAATCTAAGAAAATAGCAACCTATGGTTTGTTGGTCGCTTTGGCATTTATTTTCAGCTATATTGAACGAATGATCCCGATTCCTTACCCGGTGCCCGGAATGAAGCTTGGTCTTGCAAATCTGGTGGTGATTACGGCACTATATACTATGGGTGTAAAGGAAGCTTTCGCGTTGTCCATTATCCGTATTTTCCTGGTGGGCTTTACCTATGGTAATATCTTTGCTATGGCTTTCAGTCTAGCTGGTGGCCTGCTAAGCTGGCTCATGATGGTAATTTTTCATAGATCTAAGCTGTTCAGCATGGTTGGCGTCAGCATAATTGGAGGAGTAGCGCATAATATCGGTCAGATTATCGTAGCAATTCTATATTTGAATAATAATGTCATGGTATATTATCTACCGTTTTTATTAATATCCGGTGTAGCTAGTGGAGCTTTAATCGGAATTATAGGAGCCATGATAGTTAAAGCATTAAAGAAATAGTAACTGTTTTATATCTTCATAGTTACATTTACACTGCAAAATGGATAAAATACATCCGTTTAGGTTCTGAAACACTCGAATCGACTTAAAGATTCTCGAGGTTACGAATACTTACAAAAAAACAAAACGGAGAGGGATGCGAATGGCTAAGCTATATTTTAAGTATGGTGTTATGGGAAGCTCAAAGACAGCCCAGGCGTTAATTACAAAGTTTAACTATGAAGAACGAGGAATGAAGGTCTGGTTGATAAAACCACAGACAGATACCAGAGACAGCGATGGACTTATCAAATCTCGCATTGGTTTATATGCTAAAGCGTACATTCTTCCCTCCATGGAGAACGTATATGATATATATCGTAAGCTAGATCAGGAGGTAGATGTCATAATCGTAGATGAGTGCCAGTTTATGTCCGAGGAACAGGTGAATCAGCTTGCATTAATTGTTATAGAATATAATTTGCCAGTGCTGTGTTTCGGTCTACGTACTGATTTTCGAACTAAGATGTTTCCGGGGAGCAGGAGACTACTTGAAATTGCCGATTCTATTACCGAGATAAAAACCATCTGCTCCTGTGGAAAAAAGGCTACGGTAAATGTTAGAATGAATCAAGACGGAAAGATTATTACTGAAGGAGAACAGATTTTAATTGGTGGGAATGATACCTATACATCAATGTGCTATCAGTGCTATATTGAAGGAATAAAGTAGCAAATAGGATATAATATGACGTATAAAAATTCAAAATTCTGACTATTTAAACATTGACTCTTTTTTTCTAATATTTTGTTGTAAATGGTTGAAATATTAATTGAATTTAGTATAATAAGGGTGACGGTAATAAAGCCGAATAATTTAGACGGAGGAAAAATTTATGAAAAAAATGATTTCTGTTTTGTTGGTTTTAGTTTTGGCTTTCACTATGCTGACAGGCTGCGGAAAAGAAGAAAAAGATGAAGATACAAAGCTTGGTGCAAAAGCAGGTGATGTTGCCAATGAAGATGCCAAGGATGATGTTAAGGATGACGTCAAGGATGATACCAAGGATGATGTCAAGGATGATACCAAGGATGTTCCTAAAGATGGTGCTTTTGAAATTGCATTAATTACAGACAAAGGAAATATTGATGATAAGTCCTTTAACCAGGGTTCTTGGGAAGGTTTAGTAGAGTTTGCCACAGCAAACAATATTACCCATCAATATTACAAACCTGAGGAAGCTTCCGATGCTGGATATCTTGCAGCTATCGAATTAGCTATAACAGGTGGCGCTAAGGTTGTTATAACACCAGGTTTCCTATTTGAAGTACCTATCTTCGAAGCACAGACCAAATATCCCGAAGTAAATTTCATTCTTTTGGATGGTTCTCCACATACTGCTGATTATGCTACCTTTGAGACAAAATCCAATGTAGCAAGCGTTATGTATGCTGAAGAAGAATCTGGATATCTTGCTGGATATGCTGCAGTTAAAGATGGTATGACAAAGCTCGGATTTATGGGTGGTATGGCAGTTCCTGCAGTTCAGGCATTTGGTTATGGTTACTTACAGGGTGCACAGGTTGCAGCTACTGAATTAGGACTGGCTGAGAATGCTGTGTCCGTAACATATCATTACACAGGCAATTTTGATGAAAATGATACCAACAAAGCAACAGCTAAGACAATGTACCAGGAAGGTACAGAAGTTATCTTCGCATGTGGTGGTTCTGTAGGTAAGAGCGTTATGGCTGCTGCTTCTGAATCCGGTGCGAAAGTAATCGGTGTTGACGTTGACCAGAGATATGACAGTGATACTGTTATCACATCAGCAACTAAAGGACTCGGAGCATCTGTTATCCAGGTACTTGAATCCATCTATAAGAATAATAACTTTGCTGATTTTGGTGGAGCAACAACTTATTTCAATGCTACTAATGCAGGTGTTAGCCTTCCTACAGTAGTACTCGATGATGCTGCTGCAGATGCATTTGATCGTTTTAATTCATTTGATAAAGCTGCATATGATGCAGTATTTGCAACATTAGTGGATGGAAGCGTTGATCCAATCCGTACAATAACAGTTGAAGATGCCGGCGGTGTTGCTACAGCAGAAGAGCTTGTAAGTGCACTTTCACTTACTAAGGTTGCTGTTGAGGTTAGATAGTAGTTATTATATGCTGTCAGGCATACTGTCCAAGCCTTAAGCAGGAAAATTTCTATAGGGGAAAGACGGTAGTCTTTCCCCTATTTTAAAATTAACAATGCTTC
>DATESP010000227.1:0-5505 GCA_035270645.1 Mobilitalea sp.
CTTCGTACCTATGATAACCCTAGCGATACCCAAGGATAGCTTATTCTCTATATCCTTAATAGTACGAACACCGCCTCCAATCTGAATTGGAATATTAACATTAGACACGATTTCCTTGATTACATCATCATTTACGGAATGCCCGACCAGTGCACCATCTAGGTCCACGATATGGATAAAGGAAGCCCCATTAGCTTCCCATTGTTTTGCCATTTTTAAAGGTACATCCGAATAAACTAATACATCACGAAAACTACCTTGTCTTAATCTAACACACTGACCATTCTTTATATCAATTGCAGGAAATAATTTCATATTCCACCCAAGCCTTTCATAATGGTAATATTATTTTGTAATATTATTTTAGTAATATTATTTTAGTAATATTATTAATAACTATTCAAAATCCCGAGAATCACGTAGTGGATTCAATTGTTTCAATGCCATAATGGAGGTATTATATCCATTTTGTCGTTCAAATGTAGCTGTCAAGGTACTGAACAGTTGTTATTATTAGATTGTTCCCTTTGTAGAAAGAACACCTTGAATTCTTTCATCATAACTACAGGCCTCATCAAGTGCCTTTGCAAAGGCCTTAAATGCAGCTTCTACAATATGATGGTTATTATCACCGCTAATTAACTTGATATGTAGATTCATACCTGCTGAGTAAGAAACAGCATAAAAGAACTCCTTGACTAGCTCAGTATCCAAGTATCCAACCTTATCAACTGAATAATTCATATCATAAGATAGATATGGACGTCCTGATAAGTCGATTGCACAAAGCACCAAAGCTTCATCCATCGGAAGTAAAAAGGAACCATATCTTTTAATGCCATGTTTGTCGCCCAAGGCATTTTTAATCGCCTGTCCTAGGACTATTCCGGTATCCTCTACAGTGTGATGTGAATCAACATACAGGTCACCCTTAACATTAAGCTTCATATCAAAGAATCCATGTCTCACAAAACTGTCCAACATATGGTTAAAGAAGCCGATGCCTGTCTCAATCTGAGACTTCCCAGTACCGTCAAGATTAAGGTCCATCGTGATTTCGGTCTCCTTCGTATTACGAGTTATCGTGGCGTTTCGCATATCCATTATCACATCCTCCCTATTTAATATGTATTATATACAGTAAGTGAAATAAATGTCAAACCATTTTCAACAATAAAGATATGTGGTTACTGTTCACTCGTTAGTCAGCGCGAGGTGTTTTACGCAAGTAAAACCCGAGAACTTCATGCGCCAAAGTGCTCTCTTTGCACTTTGTGTGCATAATTGTTGCTGTGAACGAGGTACGAGTGAACAGTAACGATATGTGCAGGTTAGCTCATGAACTTAGTATTCGCTAATCTACACATATCTGTCAAATATTATTCAAATCTTACTGCGATTGAATTGGCATGTGCAGTAAAACCCTCGGAATTTGCGAAGACTTGAATATCCTTACTAATTGGTTCCAAGGCCTCCCTAGAATAAGCTATAATACTGGATTTCTTTATGAAATCATCTACACTAAGTGGCGAGAAGAATTTAGCGGTTCCATTAGTCGGAAGGATATGGTTAGGACCTGCCATATAATCTCCTAAAGGTTCACTGGAATATTCCCCTATAAAAATAGCACCTGCATTCTTTATCTTCGTCATTACCATAAAAGCATCCTTCGTCATGATCTCTAAGTGTTCAGAGGCAATCTCATTAGTTACTTCAATCGCATCGGCCATATTCTTGGCAACCAGTAGATAACCATAATTATCTAAGGATTTCTGAAGTATTTCCTTTCTGGATAACTGCTCTACGAATAAATCTACCTCTTCGGAAACTTTTATTGCCAATTCACGACTTGTGGTAACTAGGATAGCGGAAGCCAATTCATCATGCTCCGCCTGGGACAACAGATCCGCAGCTACAAATCTCGGATTTGCAGTCTCATCTGCTAATACCAGTATCTCGCTAGGTCCGGCGATTGAGTCAATGCTAACATAGCCGTATACTGCTTTTTTGGCAAGTGCTACATAGATATTGCCTGGTCCTACAATCTTATCAACCTTAGCAATGCTCTTAGTGCCAAAAGCCAACGCGGCAATCGCCTGAGCTCCGCCAACCTTATAAATCTCTGTCACACCGGCTTCATTGGCTGCAACCAGTGTCATGGGATATACCTTGCCATTTTTATCGGGTGGTGTGGTCATCGCAATTCTCTCCACTCCTGCGACCTTAGCAGGAATTACATTCATTAATACTGAAGAGGGATACGCAGCCTTTCCACCAGGTACATATACTCCGACCGAGGTAATTGGAGTAATCTTCTGTCCCAGAATTGTACCGTTCTCATTTGAATCAAACCAGCTGTACCTTTTCTGTTTCTCGTGATAGCTTTCTATGTTCTTCATTGCCTTCCGAAGGGCAGATAAAACTTCAGGATCTATGTTTTGGTAAGCTTCTTCAATTTCCTCTGTAGTTACACGAATATTTTCCTTATTAATTAATGCCTTATCAAACTTCTCAGTAAATGTAAAAAGAGCCTGGTCCCCCTTCTTTCTTACTTCCATTAAGATATCTGCTACTGCATCTTCATAAGCCCCATATTGATTAGGACTTCTCTTTAAGAGATCCTCCAGAATATTTTTCTTGGTGTTCTCATTTAGATCAATTATTTTCATTTCGTATCTCCCTCCATCTATTTACCTTCCTGCAAATACTCCTTCAGATCCTTGATTATCTTTGTAATACGCTCATGCTCCATCTTCATACTAACCTCATTCACAACCATACGTGCTGAGATATTACAGATTTCTTCTAGAACCTCTAAGCCGTTCTCCCTTAAGGTAGAGCCTGTTTCGACTATATCTACAATAACCTCAGATAATCCGACAATCGGTGCCAGTTCGATGGATCCGTTTAATTTAATAATTTCTACAGTTTGATGCTTTTTATTATAAAAATAATCCTTTGCTATATTCGGATATTTTGTCGCAACACGGATTAGCTCACCGTGATGTAGCAGCTCCTTCGCCGAGGCTGGTCCTGCTACACAGATTCTGCATTTTCCTAGACCAAGGTCTACGATCTCATACATCTTTCTGCCTTCCTCCAGAATGGTGTCCTTTCCTACCACTCCGATATCTGCAGCTCCATATTCCACATAAGTTGGTACATCACTGGCCTTCGCCAAGAAGAATTTCAGTTTTAATTCCTCGTTAACAAAAATCAATTTTCTCGAGGACTTATCCTTAATCTCATCACAGAATATCCCTATCTTCTCCAGTACCTCTAAGGTTTTAAGTGCCAATCTGCCCTTTGCTAGTGCTATTGTAATATATCTCATCCAATCCGTCCCTTCTGGATTATATTTTCCAAATAATTTCTAAATAAAGTGCTATTGAAGATATCCCTCAAGAGGAGCTTTCTGTATACTTCCTGAGGCAGCATCAATTACTGTGATTTCCTTGTCATTGTCTAGATGTAGAATACCGCCTAAGCTCACTCTATTCGCATACTGCAGATATTTCTCTAAATCAAGCTCCCCTTTATATATCTGAAGAATCGTGTTTATATTATCCCTACGGAAATTCCCTGCCAGTTCTATGGCCAGTTTACGGTAGTTTTCTGAATACAATATCAAGGTGTCATGAGCCTCCGGCAGAGGTAAAAGCTTTTGCCTAGATAGCGCCAGCATCAGCTGGTCAACAACGATACCTAATCCTATAGCAGATGCTTCCTTACCGAACTGTCCAACCAAATTATCATATCGGCCACCAGTTGCGATTGCATCCCCTGTTCCATAAGTATATGCTTTAAATATGATGCCTGTATAATAATTGTATTTACTCAACATGCCAAGATCAAAGGAAACATATTTATCAAAACCATATTCCGTTAATATCTCGTATAACTTCTCCAATCGCTCAATAGCTTTAATTGCCCTCTTGTTTAAAGTTAAATTTTTAGCATATTGTAGAATTTCCAGAGTGCCAAAAAGTTCAGGAAGTTTTAAGAAGATACTTTTAAGGTCTTCATTCATATTCCTACTCATAACCATCTCTTCCACACCAAACATATTCTTATTTTCAATCAGTATACGAAGCTTAGTAATTTCCTCTTCCTCCTCAAAACCAGCATCTTCTATAATAGCTCTGAAGAAATCAGCATTTCCGATCTCAAGTTGAAACTCCTTTAATCCGGACTGCAATAGGCATTCTATGGTCAGAGCCAGCATTTCCGCATCAGCATCTATACTGTCATCATTAATAAGCTCTGCTCCAAGCTGAGTAGCTTCTTTTAATTTCCCTTGATATCCCGAATTATTGATAAAGGTATTGCCAATATAACAAAGACGTATTGGAAGCTCTTCCTCTTTAAAATACTTTGCAACACATCTAGCAATAGAGGGGGTAATATCCGGTCGTAGAACCAGTGTATTACCATCACGGTCAAATAGCTTATACATATCCTTGGAGGCTACAGTTCCTCGCTCCTGGTTAAATATATCAAAAAATTCAAAGCTAGGAGTCTGTATATCACGAAAGCCAAAATGCTCTAAGACATGATGCAGATTATTCTGCAGCATAAGCTTAACCTCACATTCGGAATTATAGATGTCCCTAACACCTTCTGGCGTATGTAGCAATTTATCCTTCATAATCTACACCAAACCTTTCTTTCTAATATCATATAGTTATTAATATCAACTCGTCAATTATATAGTAATATGATCTTTTTTCTTCTAGTTTTATTTCTGTCTATATATATCATATGTCTAAACACTTTATCATGGTACCGTGATAATTCGCTACCATGCTGACGTTTTATAAATTATAAGTTATAACTATATTTTTGTCAATCTATTATTTAGATATTATTTTGTCGTATTATTTAGATATTATTTTGTTGTATTATTGATCCGTATTATTGATCTATCATTGCCGAAGATTGGGTTTGTAATTCCCTTCTTTTAATTTATGGACAAGTTTCTTTAGGTTATCTGATTGTATTTCTATTAGTCGGACCAGAGATTTACCATCAGGCTTCCTTAAGATTCGCAATCACTCGCGACACCCTTGCCATTGGCTATGTCTTTCCCACTACTAGGGCAGACTATGGACTTCAACCCATAAGATTGCGCCCATGCTGAGCGCACTTTGAAATATAGCATGCCACAGTAATACTGCTACATGCTATAAAAATGCTTACTCATATAAAGTGTGCTGCTGTACCCATGTTTCTCTATGTACTCACGCTTCTCTATGTACTCATGCTTCTCTATGTACCCATGCTTCTCTATGTACTCAGATTTTCTCTACTCTCCAGATCCCTCTGCAAAATCTCTAAATAATGAACACACACACTGTTCTGTATAGGTATCTGATAGGAAAGATCCAATTCATCAAAGCGGAAGCTTTTCCTACCTCCGTTCTCAGCTCTTGTCCAAAACTCCATCAGCCGATCAAAAGTCAGATAGAAATACAGGTTACGTTTCTTAAAATAAATAAGCAGAAA
>DATESP010000228.1:0-8007 GCA_035270645.1 Mobilitalea sp.
ATTATTTTCCTGATTGTAATGTTCTTCAGTTTGATTACACAGAGCTTCGGATATTTTGTATCTCTTTACAAAGAAGCCGCATTCAGACTCTATTAGTCAATACATGGAAGGGAGGAGATTGAACGAAATGAAAAATAAGAAGATACTTCTGCTACTGATGTTAATCGGCCTCTTACTAGGTGTAGTGTCTGCATGTAGTAAGGAAGTAGTAGAGGAAGATATACCGATATATTCATATGATACAATTTCTGAGGAAGATATTGTATTAGAAAATGAAAATTTGGAATTCCATTTTTCACCGGAAACTACCCAATTTTTTGTAGTAGTAAAGAGCACAGGACAGACTTGGTATTCTAATCCACAGGATATTGATTCAGATACTTTGGCATCAAGTACTGCAAAGAAAGATTTAAACGCTACACTTTCTTTAAAATATAATACCGAGTCAGGAAGCGCTACGACTATGAACAATTACGCTTCCAGTATAGAAAAGGGCAATTTCACCTATGAGGAGCTGGACAATGGCATTATAGTAAATTATACCATTGCTAATATGGAAAAGCAGTTTCTTATCCCACAGGCTGTTCCGGAATCCCGATTTAAACAATTCTTTGATAAGATGGATAAGTCTTCACAGAGTATGGTATCAAATAACTATAAGATTTACGATATAAATAAGGTTCGTAAGGATGAGAATAAGGATGACCTTCTTGCTCAGTATCCGGATTATGCTACTGAAAAGATATATGTTCTTCGTGAAGGCAATAAAAATGACGAGATGAAGTTGAGAATGGAAGGTTATTTTACTGAAGCAGGCTATACAGCTGAGGAATATGAACTGGACTTAGCAAGGTATTCAACTGAATCTTCTATGGATATACCCGTATTTAATGTATCAATCCAATACAATCTGGAGGAGGATGGGTTACTAGTATCCATACCACTTGATAAGATACAGTATAAGAAGGAATATCCTATTGTTGAAGTAAGGCCGTTAGCTTACCTCGGAGCCGGAGGATTATCCGCAGAAGGATTTATCTTTGTACCAGATGGTTCAGGCGGTATTATCAACTTTAATAACCAGAAACAATCACAGAATCAATACAAAAGTAATGTGTATGGATGGGATTATGCAACCTCTCGTGATTCTGTAATTGATGAAACAAGAATAAACATGCCAATCTTCGGATTGAGTCATAACAATTCTGATAACAGTGCGTCTTTCATCTGTGTTTTAGAGCAGGGAAGTTCATATGCATATATTGAGGCAGATGTAAGCGGTAGAATGAACAATTATAATTTTGCTGCAGCAAACTATACGCTGATACATAATGAGCTGATGGATATCTCAGCTAAATCTGACAAAACAGTGCGTATGTTCCAAGAGAACCTTCCGGAGGAAGTGATTACTCAAAGATATATCTTTATTGACGACAATGACTATACCTCTATGGCATCGACATACCGTGAATATCTGATGGATAAATACCCTGAGCTTGTTAAGAAGACTGAGTCAGACCTTCCGGTAGCAGTTGAGTTGATTGGAGCGGTTGACAGAACAAAACATGTATTTGGTATTCCTACCAGGCAGCCGGATGAACTTACTTCCTATAAAGAAGCCAAGGGAGTCGTTGAACAGCTCTTAAGTTATGGTATGACCGATTTGAGCATTCGATATAACGGGTGGTTTAATGATGGAGTTATACATAAGGCACCAAATAAGGTAAAGCTGATTAAAGAACTAGGCAGTAAAAAAGATTTTAAAAAGCTTGTTTCTTATACTAAAGAGAATAATGTAGATTTATACCTGGAATCAACCTTCCAGTTTGTTTATAACAATTCAATTTCAGATAATTTTACGGGTATCCGTGATTCGGCGAAATTTGTAAATCGTAAGCTTTGCGAATTACTTCCCTTTAATCCTGTTTACTACGGAGAAGCAGATTATCTGTATGACTATAATCTGGCGAAACCCAGTTATTACCTAAAAAATATAGATAAGTTTGCAAATGAAATTGCAGATTTAGGTGTTATGAACATTGCTTTTGGAGATATAGGTGAGACTCTCAGTTCAGATTATGACCGAAAAAAAGAAGTAAGCAGGGAAAAGGCGTTGAACCTTCAGGTCGAGAAGCTTTCTAAATTAAAGGCAGAAGGCTATAACATAATGGTTAATGTCGGTAATATCTACGCTGTACCATATGCTGACTTCATCGTGGATGTTAACCTCGCTACTAAAGGCTACAACATAATAGACGAGGAGATACCATTTTATGAAATCGTTCTCCATGGTTTAGTCTCATATTCTGGGACACCTGTGAACATAGCAGCAGACTATGAAAGGGCACTACTCAAAACTGTAGAAACGGGAGCCGGACTATACTTCGTCTTCATGGATGCAGACAGCTTTGAACTTCAGGACAGCCGTTATACCCGTTACTTCTCGGTTGACTTTAATGAGTGGGCTGAGGACACCAAGGAATTATATCAGAGAATGAAAGCTGACTTTGGTCATCTCTACAATCAATATATTGTAGGACATGAGAAAATCGGAGATGGTCTGTATATGACAGAATATGAGGATGGTACACAGGTTATCGTGAACTATAACGAAAGTGCTTCCTTTTACAATGATACTGAAGTTCCTGCTAAGGATTATATTGTGGAAGGAGGACAGCAATAATGAGTAAAGTGAAAAAACAAAAGAAACCGAAGACTATGGCCTCAAAAAATGCGTTAACCGGATATCTGTTTATATTACCTTTTATTATCGGCTTTATTGCATTTTTACTGATACCGATGGGACAGTCCCTAAAAATGGCTTTTTGTGATGTAAGATTTGAGGGTGGTATAGTTTACGATTTCGTTAAATTTGCTAATTTTAAATATGCGTTTACAGTGAACCCTGATTTTGTTCCGAATATGATGTCAGAACTATTGCAGATGGCATATTCAGTTCCTTCCATTATTATTTTCAGCTTTTTCATTTCAATTGTACTTAACCAGCATTTTAAGGGGAGAGGCTTAGTCCGTGCAGTTTTCTTCCTGCCGGTAATCCTATCCTCTGGCGTACTTGTTGGACTGGAGACGAACAACACTCTAATGTCAGGCTTACAAGACGTTATTGCAGAATCATCAAATTTGACGAGCATAACGGACACTGTAAAGAGTATGTTCTTATCTGAGGGGACTAGTTTAGGACCTATTGAATATGTATTCAATGCCGTGGATCAGGTATATGATATTGCAATTGCCTCCGGTATTCAGATTATTATATTCCTATCTGGATTGCAGACGATATCACCAAGTATGTTCGAAGCAGCTAAGATTGAGGGAGCTACAGCCTGGGAAACCTTCTGGAAGATTACATTCCCGATGATTAGTTCTTTAATCCTTGTAAATGTTGTGTACTCCATCATTGATTTCTTCGTAAGGACAGATAATGAGGTAATGACGCTGATTAAACAAACCATGGTAGCAGATATAAAATATGGATTAAGCTCGGCGATGGCCTGGACCTATTTTGCAGTAATAGCCGTGATTATAGGAGTGGTATCAGCGATTATATCAAAGAAGGTATACTATTATGAATAAAATGAAGAGCATACTTACAAAAATAAAAAAAGATAAGCCAGTCATGTATAAACCAAATTTGAGTTTTCGTGAGCGAAACAAGCTATCGAATAATTACCTTCTTAAGAAGTCGATTGGAAATGTAATCTTTAGGATATGCAGGGCTATTATGCTGTTTGGACTTTGTTTCTTGATTCTACAGCCGATTCTTAATAAGATTTCGGTCAGTTTTATGGATGAACCGGATTTGTATGATGCAACCATCATTAATATACCCAGAAACTTTACAAAGGTTAACTATGAGCTGGCAAGTACGCTGATGAACTATGGCTCTGCCCTTAAGAATACATTATGGGTATCCCTAGTCATTGCTTTAGTACAGGTTGCTTCTACCACTCTTGTAGGATATGGATTTGCTAGATATAAGTTCCCATTTAAGAAATTTTGGTTTGCTGCTGTAGTATTATCTATTGTAATCCCGCCACAGACCATTTTAACTGCACTATATCTGAACTTTAGGTACTTTGATTTCTTCGGTTTGATTAGCCTTTTTGGTGGGAAACCAATCAATCTGTTAAATACTCTTCTGCCTTATGTACTGATTAGCGCAGGTGCAATGGGTCTTAAAAACGGATTATACATATTCATGCTTAGACAGTACTTCAGAGGAATACCTAAGGAGCTTGAAGAGGCTGCATATGTGGATGGTTGTGGTAAATTCAAGACCTTCTTAGTAATTATGTTACCCGATGCGAAACCGATGTTGACCTCCATCTTCCTATTTTCGTATGTATGGCAGTGGACAGATACCTTTTATTCCTCATTGTTCCTGCGTAAGTTTGGTTTGTTATCTAATGCTGTAGCAGCTGTTGGAGACGGATTATCGACTTACATACAGCAAATCAGTAACAGAACTTCATTACCTTCGATTGCTTATACACAGGCAATCATTTCTACCGGCACTTTAATGGTAATAGCACCTTTAATTATAATCTATCTTGTCGCACAGAAGGGCTTTGTAGAGAGTTTAGCGCAGGCAGGTATTAAGATGTAGATTGTGCTACTGCTCTTTATGCAGCAACATTAACTATTTTCATGCCGTTTAATTAATTTGTATTATAATACGGCTATTTCGGATGAAATAGCCGCATTTTTTTCAATAATAAAAAGAGTACTAATTGTTTGTAAAAAGACAAATTATGATAGGGCATAAAAAATCCAGAATAAAATACATATATCATACAGATTATTAGAATAGCATTACGGGACTGAGAATGGAGATGGATGGAATGATCGGATTAAAGGAAAAATATAAAGATTATTTTAAGATCGGCTGCGCAGTCAATAACTGGACAGTTGAGACACATTCAGCGCTGATCATGGAACATTTTAATAGTATGACCTGTGAAAATGAGACCAAATTTGATAAACTGCATAGCGAAGAGGATAAGTTTAGCTTTGATAAGGCAGATAAGATCGTACAATTTGCCAGAGATAACCAAATTTCAATGAGGGGACATACCTTCGTATGGCATAACCAAACTCCTAATTGGGTTTTCGAAAATGCTACAAAGGATGTACTTCTGCAAAGACTTAAGAATCATATAGAAGTTGTTGGCAAGCGATACGAGAAGGATTTCTATTGCTGGGACGTAGTTAACGAAGCAATTGAGGACAAGACTGATATTTTCTATCGAGCAAGCCCATGGACTGAGATTATTGGTGAAGATTTTATGGACTATGCCTTCCGATATGCTAAGGAGGTACTCCCGAGTACAGATTTATATTATAACGACTATAATGAATCCCAGATGCCAAAACTGGATAAAATATATAAAGCTGTAAAGGGTATGCTGGACCGTGATGTACCGATCGATGGGGTAGGAATGCAGTGTCATTGGAGTATTTACTCACCCCCTATGGATCAGGTTCGCAGGGCAATTGAGCAATATGCCAAATTAGGATTGAAGCTACAGGTAACAGAAATGGATATCTCAGTATTTGATAATGAAGATAAGCAAAGCATTACAAAACCGACTGAGAAGATGCTTGAGCTATTAGCGAAAGCTTATGGAGATGCATTTGCATTATTTAGGGAGTATAAGGACATTATTGATAATGTAACACTCTGGGGAATAGCGGATGACAGGACTTGGCTAGATAATTTCCCTAAACGCGGCCGTAAAAACTGGCCTCTTCTATTTGATGAGCAGCATAAACCTAAGGAAGCTTGTTTAAGAATTATGGATTTTTAAATATGATTAGAATATTAGTTATAGACAATCTTAAGATGACATAAATTAATGAATTATAAATGGAGGTTAATATGCAGGATAAAAAAACATACATGAATGAAGAATTGAGTTTTGAAGAGAGAGCGAAGAATCTGGTATCTCAAATGACCTTAGAGGAGAAAATCTTCCAGACCTTATATACAGCTCCAGCAATTGAAAGACTGGGAGTGAAAGCATATAACTGGTGGAACGAAGCATTGCATGGCATTGCACGTGCCGGAGTAGCTACAGTATTTCCTCAGGCAATTGGGTTGGCTGCGACATTTGACGAAGACCTATTAGAGGAAGTGGCAGATACTATCTCCACTGAGGGGCGTGGTAAATTTAATATGCAGCAGAAATATGGTGACACAGATATCTATAAAGGGCTAACCTTTTGGTCACCTAATGTAAATATCTTTCGTGACCCGAGATGGGGAAGAGGTCATGAAACCTATGGTGAGGATCCATACTTAAGCTCCAGACTTGGAGTTAGATTCGTTAACGGTATTCAGGGACATGATGAAAAATACATGAAGGCAGCTGCTTGTGCAAAGCATTTTGCAGTTCACTCAGGGCCTGAGGATGTCAGGCATAGCTTCAATGCTGAAGTATCTAAACAGGATTTGTATGAAACCTATCTTCCTGCTTTCAAGGCTTGTGTTGAAGAGGCAGAAGTAGAGGCTGTTATGGGTGCCTACAATCGAACCAATGGCGAAGCCTGCTGTGGAAGCAAGACGTTATTGCAAGATATTCTTCGTGATGAATGGGGTTTTAAGGGACATGTAACTTCAGATTGTTGGGCAATTAAAGATTTCCATGAGTTCCATATGGTTACATCAACACCGGTAGAGTCAGTTGCACTAGCTATGAATAGTGGTTGCGACTTAAACTGTGGCAATATGTATGGTAACCTTTTATTAGCAGTTAGGGATGGCCTGGTAGAGGAGCATACAATTGACCGTGCAGTAATCCGACTCGTGACTACACGGATGAAGCTTGGCCTGTTTGATAGCCAAGATAAGGTTCCATTTAATAGTATAGGGTATGATCAAGTAGATAATAAGGAGCATAAGGGGCTTAATCAAAAGGCCTCCAGAAAATCTATCGTACTTCTAAAGAACGAAAACAACCTACTCCCTCTTGATAAATCAAAGATTAAGACTATCGGCGTAATCGGACCCAATGCAGATAATCGTAAGGCACTTGTTGGCAACTACGAAGGTACTTCTTCAGAATACATTACAGTATTGGAAGGTATCAAGGATTATCTAGGTGACGGAACCCGTGTATTATATTCTGAGGGTTGTCATTTATTTAAGGAGAAGGTACAGAATTTAGGAATTGAAAATGACAGAATCTCAGAGGCTCGTGCCGTATGCGATATGAGTGATGTAGTGATAGCATGTTTTGGACTTGATCCTGGTTTAGAAGGAGAAGAGGGTGATCAGGGTAATGAGTTTGCCAGTGGTGATAAATCCAGCCTAAACCTTCCAGGTATTCAAGGTGAAGTAATAAAAGAATTATACAAGAGTGGGAAGCCGGTAATTCTTGTACTGCTTTCCGGTAGTGCCTTAAGTATTCCATGGGAGGATGAACACCTTCCTGCTATCATCCAGGGTTGGTATCCGGGTGCTCAGGGAGGCAAGGTGATTGCAGAAATGCTATTTGGTGAATTCTCACCCGAGGGTAAGCTACCGGTGACTTTCTATCGTTCTACCGAAGAGCTGCCAGAATTTACTGATTATAACATGAAGAACAGAACTTATCGCTATATGCAGCAGGAAGCCTTATATCCGTTTGGATATGGACTCAGTTATACAGATTTCGAGCTCTCTAATATAACTGTAGAGGCAGAGGAGATTGTTGTAGGCAATGATATTAACTGCTCTGTAGATATTAAGAATACAGGAAAAATGTCTGGCTCAGAGACTATTCAGGTATATGTAAAGGTTAAGCATAAGGGAGCACCGAACTGGCAGTTGAAGGGATTGAAGAAGGTTTACTTAAATCCCGGGGAAGAAGATACAATTAAGCTGACACTTAAGAACGAGGCTTTTGGACTCTATGATAATGACGGGAAGATGATACTTCATGAGGGCGAATTCGAGTTATTCATCGGAATCAACCAACCGGATGCAAGAAGTATTAGGTTAACAGG
>DATESP010000229.1:0-8990 GCA_035270645.1 Mobilitalea sp.
ACCAATATCTTTATCTGTTCCATTCATACCTCCACGATACAATTCGCGTATTCCTCCGTACTTACACGTGAATTTAGTTCGAACTTTCTCTATTATATCATACAGTGCATATTAATTTTCTAATTTATTCATAACCTTTCAGCACCCTGACACTTCGGAGTTACTGTTCACTCGTTAGTCAACGCGAGGTGTTTTACGTAAGTAAAACCCGAGAACTTCATGCGCCAAAGTGCTCTTTTTGTTTTGTGTGCATAATTGTTACTGTGAACGAGGTACGAGTGAACAGTAACAATTCGGAATATGCCCGACAACGTCGGGCGTAATTGTTGAAAAGTAGAAAGCGCATTCTTACATTTTATTCATGATTACCATGGAAATCACATTTACTTTTCAGTTGCGTCATGATAGAATACAGAATGTGAGTAGCACAGATGGTCGCGCCTAATAAGGTGAGGAAAGTCCGGGCTTCATAGGGCAGGGTGCCGGATAATGTCCGGTGGAGGTGACTCCAAGGCTAGTGCAACAGAAATATACCGCCCTAGTGTTAGTACTGACTTGTCAGTAATGACACTAGGGTAAGGATGGAAAGGTGGCTTAAGAGACCACCGCCCTGTTGGTAACAATAGGGGCAGATGTAAACCCCACCCGAAGCAAGACCGAACAGAAAGCGATACAGCTGCCCGCTGTGCTTTCGGGTTGGTCGCGTAGCAAGAGTGAAAGCGCTTGCTTGAGCCGTATGGTAACATACGGTCAAGATAGATGACCATTCAAGACAGAACCCGGCTTATCGTGCTACTCATACTTTAAAACAGCTTCCACCAACAAATTCTTTTAATATAGAGTTCTTCGGTACTGCTTCAGAAGGATTCCCTATAAAATAATCTAAAAACTTCAACAATCTTTTTGCTTCTACATACTCTGCGCAATTCCTGTCAATTCCAAATAAAATTGGTTCCGCATACTGCTTAAGAACTGCAAGCTCATATATTAATGCCGAATTAAACATAATATCGGCATCCTCTTGAAACGGAAATATATTCACCTCTTCCCCTCTGCGTACAGAAGGCCACATCGCTATCGTTGTTTGAGCGGAAGTTCCTCTTGTTCTGGCATCCCTCACCATTCTTCTGATTAGTCTTCCGTCTGTAGTAGGAATCCGGTTGTGTTCATCAATATTTAACTGAGTTAGTGCGCTGATATATATCTTATATTTACTTTCTCTCGGTAGGGAATAGGATAACGCATCGTTTAAGCCATGAATTCCTTCAATAACCAGGATATCATCCGCTCCTAGACTGGTGTAATTGCCTTTGTATTCCCTTCTTCCCGTAACGAAATTATAAATAGGGATATCTACAGTTTGGCCCTTCAATAAATTGGTCATATCCTCATTGAACTGTTCAATATCTATTGCCTGTAGGCACTCAAAATTATAATTGCCATCTTCATCCTTTGGCGTCTTATCTCTGTCGATGAAATAATTATCTACTGCAATCGGATGTGGCTTCATACCATGTGCCCTTAATTGAATGGAAAGGCGGTGGGAAAAGGTAGTCTTACCTGAAGAAGATGGTCCGGCTATCATGATAAATTTCTTATCTCCAGCTAATTTAACAGCCTCTGCAATCTTACTGATCTTCTCTTCCTGTAGGGCTTCCTGCACCAGAATTAGATCATTGAACTTTCCCTGGGCTGTGATGTCATTTAAAGCTCCCACATTTTCCATTTCCATCATCTTAGACCATTCATTTGCTTCATTCAATGTATAATATAGCTTTTTATGCGGAACGAATGTCTCTACAACAGTAGGCGTCTTTTCGTTAGGAAGTAAAAGAAGAAATCCCTGCTCATAAGTCATCAGGTCAAAATACTTCAGCATGCCAGTACTATATGGCATATATCCGTAATAATAATCTTCGAAGCCATCCAGATTATAGATATTTGCCTTCGATACTCTGCGATACCGAAAAAGCTTTTCTTTATCAAACATCCGATACTCTCGAAACAAATCAATAGCTTCATCTGTCCCGATACTTCTCTTCATGAAGGGTATATCCCGACTTATGAGTTCCTTCATCCTGACCTTGACTGCAGCAATACCCTCCTTTGTTAATGGAATCTTTCCTTCATATTCACAGTATAAACCATTTCCAAGAGAGTACTCCACAGAAACCTTCTTTATATTCTCTGAACCAAGTTCTGCGTAAAATGCCTTCAGCATGACTAATATTATTCCACGTATATATGTTTTATGTCCTGCATCCTCCGTAGTGGTCACAAAACGGACCTTGCAGTCCTTCTCTATAGTTTTGAACAATTCCCTCAGTTTATTATTAACAAAAGCAAGAATTATATCTGTATCATATTCCTTCTGATACTCTGTTGCAATCTCCTTAAGAGTAGTGCCCTGTGGATATTGCCTGATTGTTCCATTAATTTCAACATTTATATTCGTCACCATATGCTTTACACTCCTCATTCTATATAATAGCTAAGCCCCTTATTAATTAACCTTATTTCTTGATATAATTCCTGCTGCCGAAGTAACGACTGCTTTGTTGGAAATGCAATCAAAGTCTCATATATATTCTCGTACTGCTGCTTCTCTTTCTCGAGATATTCCCGCAGTACTGGGTTCTTCCCTTCCAATAAAAGCCTTCCAAAACAATAATGCTCCAGTTTTGTAAGTTCATAGGGTTGTGTATCAATTATCTTGGAATCAGCCTCCGCTTTCATACAAACATAATATTTACCATCCTCTTTTAACATGCTCTCGTTGGTTATTAGAAATCCATAGGTACTTAGTGCTTTACGTACCAGATTGATTTCCGACTGTGGCTGTAGCACCATTTCACTTACTGAAGCCACTATATCTCTATTCTCAGAAAGAATTTGTAGTGTAAGGCCTCCACCCATTCCGGCAATCAACAAGGTATCCACCTCTCCTGCGTCAAGCTTCTCTAAGCCATTGGATCTTCTGATATCGATCCTGTTCCTATAGCCGTATCTTTTTATATTTTCTTTCGCACGTTCTAGTGGGCCTTGATTAACATCCATGGAAATGACGTATGGTGATTTTCCTACCTCCACAAGATAAATCGAGGTATATGCATGATCACAGCCGATGTCTGCGACTCTGTTACCAGGTGTGACAAGGTCTGCCACTGCCTGTAATCGATTTGATAGTTGCATGATTTTCTCCGTAATGATATGACCTAGCAGGACTATATGTAAATCCTGTAATTCTTTATATTCTACCATATTACTAATATAACTGCTATATACAAAAAGAGTTTCCAAAAGCAAACTATGTTCGGATGCCAAGCATTTTATTGAATATGGTAAACTCACCTTAACAAAAAGAGCGCCGAGGCGCCCTAATTTATGTATGTAATATGAAATCCACATACCCGCATCAGCTTTAAAGCTATCCTTTTACAGACAAGCATGATGCAGGTTATTATTCATAGGATTGCGTCCCTTACGACGATTCTTTTATTCAAGATAATCCTTCAACTTCCTACTTCTGCTAGGATGTCTCAGCTTGCGTAGTGCCTTTGCCTCAATTTGTCGGATTCGTTCCCTTGTAACATTAAACTCCTTGCCTACCTCTTCTAATGTACGCGCTCGACCGTCATCAAGTCCAAAACGAAGACGAAGTACCTTTTGTTCTCTCTCCGTCAATGTTCCAAGCACTTCAACTAGCTGCTCCTTCAACAAAGTGAAAGCAGCTGCATCCGCCGGTATTGGCACATTGTCATCCTGAATAAAATCTCCAAGATGACTGTCCTCTTCTTCACCAATTGGAGTCTCCAAGGAAACCGGTTCCTGGGATATCTTTTGAATTTCCCTGACACGTTCCACAGGCATATTCATGACTACTGAAATCTCCTCAGGAGAGGGTTCTCTGCCAAGTTCCTGCAATAGCTGTCGCTGAACACGGGTTAATTTATTGATAGTTTCTACCATATGAACCGGAATACGGATTGTTCTAGCCTGATCAGCGATAGCTCTGGTTATTGCCTGTCTGATCCACCAGGTTGCATAAGTGCTGAACTTATATCCCTTTCTATAGTCAAACTTCTCAACTGCCTTAATCAATCCAAGATTGCCTTCCTGAATCAAATCCAAAAATAGCATACCCCGTCCGACATAACGCTTTGCTATGCTGACTACTAATCTCAGATTGGCTTCAGCCAGTCTCTTCTTGGAATAATCATCCCCCTCTTCCATCTTTCGTGCCAGTTCAATCTCTTCATCAGCACTAAGTAGAGGTACTTTACCGATTTCTTTCAGATACATGCGAACAGGATCTTCTATATTAATACCCTCAGGAACAGTCAAATCTATGGTTTCAAGGTCTTCTTCTTCTTCCTCTTCCTCAATTACTATTTCCTCTTCATCTTCTTCCGAGATCCTTAGGACGTCGACATTATGCTTATCCAGATAATCATATATTTTCTCAATATGTTGAGGACTCAACTCCATATCTGCAAAAAAATCATTTACTTCCTGAAATTCTAAGACATTCTTCTTCTTTTCGGAATAGACCAGAAGTTCCTTCAATCTCTCCGTAAACTTGATAATATTCTCGTCCATAGATAATCCTTCCTTCTTTAACTCTTTTTATATTCTAACCATCATTTAATTAAATATGCAAATCCTGCTAACCACTCAGTTTCAAGCTATAACACGCAATGGGATTCTATGCTAGTGACCTTGCCACAAGCTTCTTTAAGTCTGCCTTCTGCATAATAATCTTTTGAAGTTTGGCCGTATCATTTACTTCGATTGCTTTCTGGCTCTGTCTATCCAGACTATTTTCTTTCAGGCGGAGTACAGTTTCCGATAAAGCTTTTTGCCACCCGGAAGCATTCATCTCACCTTGTATTCCAGCCGAAAATAAGGAAGCAACCTCTGTCTGTTCCTCAATACTCTGGAAGCAGTTTATTATCCTAGCCGGTATTACCTTGTGTTCCTTTTCATACTGTTCAAATACAAGCCTGGCAACCATCTCATATATACCCTCGGAGAAATCCTCCGGTTCCAAAAGACCTTTGACTTTATCGAACAGTGAAATATCTTCTATTAGCCAGGTCAACATAAGCTTCTGGGATTTTGTGATTCCATCCTCCGAGTTTTTCTTATACCGTCCAGTATTATTACTAATTTCTCTTGGTTCATTCACGCCGACTACAATCTGGGATCCAAATTTATTCACAAGCTTTGTCAGTAGCTCCACACTAATCTGATAGGCTTTGGCTACTGCATCAATATAAAAATTCCGCTCCAATTCCTCTGGAAATGCTAATAATCTTTTTGCTGTTTCATGAAAAAATTTTGTCTTCTGCTCTGGATCATTTAAATCATAATCTCTTTGGAGCATGTCCACTTCAAAGAAAAAACTACTTTTTGCCCCTTCAATTCTTTGCTTGTATTCCTCTGTTCCGAGTGCTTTAATAAACTCATCCGGATCCTTATAGGGCTTCATGTCAATAACCTTAACGGTTACCCCTGTTTCCTTTAATATCGGAATTGCACGGAGTGCTGCTTGAATTCCAGCTCCATCGCTATCAAATGTTAATAATACCTCTTTCGTATAGCGCTTCAGGAGATTGGCATGAAAAGTTGTAAAGGCTGTTCCAAGAGACGCTACTGCATTCGTAAAGCCTGCCTGATGTAGAGCAATGACATCCATATAGCCCTCACAAATTAGAAAATTGGTGGCTCTAGCGGTTCGAGCGAAGTTAAGACCGTATAAATTCCTGCTCTTATCAAAAACCTTGGTTTCAGGAGAATTCAAATACTTAGGAACCTCATTCCCAACCTTCCCCATAACACGACCACCAAAACCAATTACTCTGTGATTAGCATCCATAATCGGGAAAATAACACGGTCCCAAAACTTATCATGTCCACCTCGAATCTCATCAATGGAGACCAAGCCTGATTGCTTCAGAAATTCATCCTCATACCCCAGACCCTTTAGATATTTATATAGATCATCACTGTATTTATTTGCATAACCAAGACCAAACTGCTTAATTACCTCTTCCGAGAGTCCCCTGTTGATGAGATAATCATGAGCAGCTTGTCCACGTTCTGTTTTCTTCAATTGGTAGTAAAAATATTTAGCAGCCTCCTTGTTAACCTCTAGCAGTCTACCTTTTAAATCGGCCTGCCTTCTGGCCTCTTCGGAGTACTCCTGCTCTGGGAGATTAATGCCGGCCTTCTCTGCCAGGTATTTCAATGCCTCTACAAAGGTATAATTCTCATATTCCATAATAAAGGTAAATACATTGCCACCTACACCGCAGCCAAAGCAATGATACATCTGCTTAGATGGACTGACCGAAAAGGAAGGAGTCTTCTCATTATGAAATGGACATAAGCCCATATGATTGCTTCCCTTTTTCTGTAACCTTATGTAGGCGCCTATCGTACTTACGATGTCACTTCTGCTTCGTATCTCCTCCACCAGTTCATCTGGGTAAAACATCGTGCACCTCCCATTATTGACATCATATAATCCTATTTAATAGAAATATCTAATAAACACTCCAGGCGGATGGAATCATTAATTCCTTGAATTTTGTAACTGCATAACGGTCTGTCATACCTGCAATGTAATCACATACCACCAGATAAGGGGGTTCATCCATCTGTTCCATTCGAATATAAAATTCCTCCGGAAGCTGTTCCAAATGTTGTTGATAATATATGAATAATTGTTCCAACAACCGTTCTGCTTGTTCCTCCTGTCCCTTGGCCTTCTTATTCAGATAGACATTGGAAAACATATATTCACGGAGCCGTTTCATGGCGTTTTCTATCTCCGGTGACATGATTATATCATTTTGGTTCTCACTATTTAAAATGATATTATGGATCATCGTATTCAATCGTACACTCAGACTATGTCCCAGTATATCGGTATATTGCCTAGGTATCTCATCCTCGGTAATAATCTGTCCTCTAATAGCATCATCAATATCATGATTAATATAGGCTATCTTATCACATAGTCTGACGATTTTTCCTTCTAGAGTACTAGGTTTTCCCTCCGTCTGATGATTACGAATACCGTCCCTGACCTCCATCGTGAGGTTCAAACCCTTTCCGCGATTTTCTAAAAGCTCTACGACGCGGATGCTCTGCAGGTGATGTTGAAATCCAGATGGGCAGATTCTGTTCAATGCCCTTTCTCCAGCATGTCCAAAAGGAGTGTGCCCCAGATCATGGCTTAAGGAAATAGCCTCTGTCAGATCTTCGTTAAGTCTTAAAGCCTTAGCAATCGTTCTGGAAATCTGAGATACCTCAAGCGTATGAGTAAGTCTGGTCCTATAATGGTCTCCCTCGGGTGCCAAAAAAACCTGAGTCTTATCTTTCAATCTACGGAATGACTTGGAGTGTATAATTCTGTCCCTGTCTCTTTGATATACTGGACGAATGTCACATGATTTTTCCTCCACATCCCTTCCTAATGAGCAGTCAGAAAATGCAGCATATGGGCTTAGCACCTCATGCTCACGAAGCTCTAGCTTTTGTCTAATGTTTAACCTCTGTTCCATATTAACGTCCTTGCCTCCATCTACGTGAAATGCAACGTACCCCAATAGAAAAGTTAAGTAAGCACCAAAAAAATCAATCCAATATGTTAATTATATCATTCTGCAAATAGAAATATGCATAAGACGATTTTACACCTATACTACTAATATTCTACAAGGTCTTCCCATTTCCTTTTTTTATTTTTGAATATCGAATTATCCTCCTCTGATACCCAAATCAATCCATTTTTATGTTCAAGGCAATAATAAATTTCAACACCCGAGATAAACATATAAATCTAGAAAGAACTCGTCTTATATTATTTAAGCTAATCAAAACATAAAAGAGTTGTACAAATCGGGAGTGTAGCTACTTTAATGCTTCCGATTTATTGCTTACATTTGTCTCTTAAGGCGCAAGCAGAACAACCGCCACAGCAGGACTTCCCTAACTTTAGATTCTTTATTCTTCTATATACTATTAATCCGGTGTAAGCTAAGATAATTGCACCAATGATAACCTCAACCATAACATAACCTCCTTTTTCCTATATAAATAAGCTTCCAATCTGATAAACCAGTGTAGATAAGAGCATGGCAACAGCAAGCTGGAAAAATATCGTAAATATAGTCCATTTGGTAGATCTCATCTCCCTCTGGATAACTCCTATTGCTGCTGCACAGGGAATATATAAAAGAGTAAATATCATCAGGGAATATGCATTTAATGCGCCAAACCCAATTACGTCTAGACTCTCTGCCATAGCGGATACTCCCTCAGGAGATGTAATGTTCGCTACTCCAAATAGTACACTAAAGCTGGATACCACGACCTCCTTAGCTGCGATACCTGATATCAGTGCAACTACCACCTGCCACATTCCTAATCCTGCGGGAGCCAGTAAGGGCGCAAGGAACTTTCCTAGTATAGCTCCAAAGCTCTCTGACATATCAGTTACCATGCCATTTGGTCCGAAATTTAGGATGAACCAGATAATTACTGAGGCAGCAAATATAGTGGTACCCGCCTTTGTCAGGTATTCTTTTACCTTCTCCCATACATAGATGAGTATTGTCCTTGCATTAGGTGCTTTATATTCAGGCAATTCAATCAACAGGGTGTTAGCGGATTTAGTCTTAGTATTCTTATTCATAACATATGCAACGAGAATTGCGACAACAATCCCTATTAGATACATGGAATATGCTGCAAGCATCTTGCTTTTCTGAAAAAATATCTCTGAAAACAATATATAGACTGGAAGCTTTGCACTACAAGACATGAAGGGTGTCATCAGTATTGTCTTCCTTCGATCTTGCATATTTTCCAGGGATCTGGATGCCATAATTGCTGGAACGGTACAGCCGAAACCAAGGAGCATCGGTATAAATGCCCTACCCGAAAGTCCCAGTTTACCCATAATACCATCCATAATGTAA
>DATESP010000230.1:0-21531 GCA_035270645.1 Mobilitalea sp.
CAGTAAAATAAATATGTACGCCAAAGAGCAGCAAGGGCATAGGAATTCCCCATATGAATTGATTTATTGATTTCAGAATTTGTACCATGGGACAACCTCATTGTAAGCAGTTTATATATATATATGACCAAGCTCGCTAATATATTAGAGTTATCCAGGCGAAACACTTTCTTCTATAATAATTATGTCAAAGGAATATATTTAAATACGACCCATAAACTTGCGTGTGCATAATTGTTGCTGTGAACGAGGTACGAGTGAACAGTAACGATATTTGGCTTATATTGTTATATTTTCGAAAACTTTAGTTTCCTTTTTTTATAACATATGGTACAATACAAATATTATTAAAAATGGGAGGTAATTTATGAAAATCAATACTAGGAAATTCTTTGGTATTATATTTGCCGTTGTCATGATGATGTCCGTTATGGCAGCTTGCGATTCCAAAGACAAAAAGTCAGTAGAGCCGACTACAGCACCTACACAGCCAGCTGCTGAGGAGAAAGCTGATGAGAAAGCTGATGATGTTGTTGTTGCTACACCTGTACCTACAGAGGCACCGGTGGATCTGGCTGGAAGAACTATAACAATAGGCGATTGGTGGACAACCGATCCGAATGCGGAACCTACCAACACAAGAGAAGAGGATACTCGGGCATATCGTGATGAGATGATGGCCGAATATAATTTCACCATTGCCCAAGCAAATATTGCAACATGGGGCGAATATCAGGAAATCGTTGTTTCTTCTATTATGACTGGTAATCCTGCAGCAGATGTATTTATTATGGATCAGAAATTTATCGCTGCTCCACTACAGCAGGGACTTCTTTATCCACTCAATACCTTGGAGAACTTTGACTTTACAGAAGAGAAGTGGAATCCACAGGTTAAAGCTATGATGACCTTCGGTGATAACACTTATGGAATGGCTACCGGAAGAATGGAACCAAGACTTGGTGTTTTCTGGAATAAGAGATTGTTTGAAGAAGCCGGAATTGATCCCGATATGCCTTATGATTTACAGGCAAGCGGCGAATGGACCTGGCAAGCATTAGAAGACCTTGCAAAACAACTTACACGTGATATTGACAATGATGGTACCCCAGATGTATATGGTATCTCAAGTTTCTCTAAGGATTTCTTCAGAGGCTGCGTATTCTCTAATGATGCAGAATTCATAGGTCAAGATGAAAACGGTAAGTTCTATAATGCAACTGGTGAAGCAAACTTCCTAGAGGCTCTCGAATGGGGAATCAGCCTATATGACAAGGGATATCATATGCCACAGCCTGTTGACTCCAATTGGGACTGGTTTGTTTCAACATTTATTGAAGGCAAGGTTGCTATGCAATGTGCTGAGGAATACAAGGTTAATACTTGGGCTTCAATGGAAGATGATTGGGGCTTTGTAATCTTCCCTAAGGGACCTAAGGGTGAGATGATGACCGCATTTACTGAAAATATTGTAGTTATGCCTGTCGGCCCTGAAAAAGAAGTGGCTGAAGAAGTAGCATTTGCTTACAATTTATATTCCAATGTTACTCCAGGTTATGAGGATGAGGATTGGAAACAGCCTTATTATTCTGTATTCAGAGATACAAGGGCAGTTGAAGAGACACTTCCTTTATTCTATGAGCCTGAGCATGGAACAATTTCTTATCTGTCATTAATTGCTGGTCTTGACTACGGTGATGTAACCTACGATCTAGATGCACATGCTTTAACTCCTGTTGAATCTGTCGAAAAGGTTCAAGGATTATGGCAGTCTTTCATTGATACAGCAAACGGTGAAGATACAGTCGAATAATTGCTACATAATTATAAATTAAATTTATTGATTACAGAGTATTCTATACACTACATCCTATAATATAGGATGTAGTGTATATGAATACTCTGTTTTTTCGCTTAGAAAAGTCTGCTTTATTCAATTATCCGATTATTACGAGTATTGACTTATTGCTATGAATCAAGCAGTTTCCTAGTGATATTTGTCGTTTTTTCTATTCAATTCCTATCCCAACAATAATTACCATAATAATTATTATAAGTACGGTTAACAATAATATCACAGGCAATACAAAACCAAAATCACATGCGGTGATTAGTAAAACCGCTGAACCTACAATAGTTGATTTTGAAACTTGTTTGCTTTGATAATAATTAACGGAGGTGAAAATTTATGGCAAGTAACAATAGTGGCTCAAACAGAGCAGAAGTCCCTCAAGCAAAGGAAGCGCTTAATCGTTTTAAGATGGAAATCGCAAATGAAATTGGTGTTCCATTAAAGCAGGGTTATAATGGTGACTTAACTAGTAAGCAGAATGGTTCTGTAGGCGGAGAAATGGTTAAACGTATGATTAGAAGCCAGGAACAGTCAATGTCAGGTCAATCCGGACAGTAATGTAATTAAGAATTATCAGCTATGAGCTGAAGGTTAAAAACATCACCGATCATTAACGGTGATGTTTTTTTAAATATATCTTCCCAAATGAATTTATTCTGTGTTAGAATATAGATTATTAATAGGTTCAATATCAGAAGCTGGTACTGGAATTACTAGTTGATACCGGCATATATTAGTATATAGAAATGAAAGGATGTATTTATATGGGAAAATATTTTGGCACAGATGGTTTTCGTGGAGAAGCAAATATTGATTTAACAGTAGAGCATGCTTATAAAGTTGGAAGATTCCTGGGTAACTATTATGGGAGGGATCACAAAGCAAAGATAGTAATTGGTAAAGATACCAGAAGATCAAGTTACATGTTTGAATATGCCCTCGTTTCAGGGCTGACAGCCAGCGGGGCCGATGCTTATTTACTGCATGTAACGACAACTCCCAGTGTATCCTATGTAGTAAGATCCGATGGTTTTGACTGCGGAATCATGATTTCGGCAAGTCATAATGCATATTATGACAATGGAATTAAGATAATAAATGGAAGTGGATATAAGCTGGAAGCCGATGTCGAATTACTAATTGAAGATTACATAGACGGAGAGGCTGAAACTATTCCTTTGGCAACAAGAGAAAACATAGGAAGAACCGTGGATTTCGCTATGGGTAGAAACCGTTACATCGGATACCTGATATCCTTGGCCACCAGATCTTTTCAGGACAAGAGGATTGGACTGGATCTGGCAAATGGTGCTGCAACCACAGTAGCAAAAGGTGTGTTTGATGCACTTGGTGCAAAAACCTTTGTTATTAATTCAGAGCCAAATGGTTTGAATATCAATGCAAAATGTGGTTCCACACATATGGAAGGTTTACAGCAATTTGTCCTTGAGAATAACCTCGATGCTGGATTTGCATACGATGGAGATGCAGATCGATGTTTGGCAATCGATGATAAGGGTAATATTATAGATGGGGATATCATAATGTATTTATGCGGAGTCTATATGATGGAGCATGGAGAGCTTGCAAACGATACTGTAGTTACCACTATTATGTCTAATATGGGGTTATATGAAGCTCTAGACAGAAAGAATATCCATTATGAGAAGACTACAGTGGGTGATAAGTATGTTTACGAGAATATGCTGGCAAATGGACACTCTATTGGAGGGGAACAATCCGGACATATTATATTTAGTAAGCATGCAACGACTGGAGATGGAATTCTGACCTCTTTAAAATTGATGGAAGTCATGCTGGAAAGCAAAGCTAAATTGTCCGAGCTTCATAAGGATATAATCATTTTTCCCCAGCTAATGAAAAATGTTAAGGTTAACGATAAGAAAGCTGTTAAGGTGGACGAGGTAGTAACAAAAGCTGTTAAACAGGTTGAACAGGAACTTGGTAAAAATGGTAGGATTCTCCTACGTGAAAGCGGAACAGAACCTGTGGTTCGTGTTATGGTGGAGGCTAAGACAGAAGAACTCTGCAAAGAAAAGGTGGATTATGTTGTTCGTGTAATGCAACAACAGGGTCATGAGATTAACTGAGTAATGATATAAATTAAATATTAGTATTTACATATTCAATATGTTATAATATACTAATGTCAAAATATCTAAAGTTCAGGCGAAATGTACCCAGATAAATGGATTCAATCTATATTTCCAATAACAGAGCGAAATGCAGGTTGGATATAAAGGGTACATAAAACAAGGAGGAAAATAAAATAATGAGTTTACAGGTTGAAAAATTAGAAAAGAATATGGCAAAGCTTACAATAGAGGCTTCCGCTGAGGAATTTGAGAGTGCAATCCAAAAGGCATATCTGAAAAACAGAGGCAAGATTAGTGTACAGGGTTTCCGTAAAGGAAAAGCACCTCGGGATATCATTGAAAAGATGTATGGAGCAAGTATATTTTATGAGGATGCTGCGAATGAGATCATTCCTGAGGCATATGAAAAAGCAGCAAGCGAAAGTGGAATTGATATTGTATCCAGACCGGAAATCGATGTGGTACAGGTAGAAAAGGGAAAACCCTTTATATTTACAGCAGAAGTGGCAACTAAGCCAGAGATTAACTTAGGCGAATACAAGGGCATTGAAGTCGAGAAGAAAGAAGCCATTGTTAGCGATGATGAAATCATGGCTCAGATTAACAAAGAGCTTGAGCAGAACTCCAGAATGGTTACAGTGGATGACAGGGCTGTACAATCCGGAGATATCGCAGTTATCGATTTTGAAGGCTTTGTCGATGGAGTACCCTTTGAAGGTGGAAAGGGCGAGGGACATTCCCTCACAATTGGTTCTCATTCCTTCATCGATAATTTTGAAGATCAGCTGATTGGTAAAAACGTTGGTGAGGAACTTGATGTTAATGTAACCTTCCCAGCAGAATATCAAGCAAAGGAACTAGAAGGCAAACCGGCACTCTTCAAGGTTAAGATTAACGAAATTAAATTGAAGGAGCTTCCTGAATTAGACGATGATTTTGCTAAGGATGTCTCTGAATTTGATACACTGGATGAATACAAGGATAATATCAAGGCTACAATAAAGGAAAATAAAGAGAAAGAACTTAAGACAGACAAGGAAAATGAAGTTGTAGAAAAGATCATTGAAAATTCTGTCATAGATATTCCGGAACCAATGATTACTGCCCAGGTTAGTCAGATGGCAGAGGATTTTGCCCAGAGGATGAAATATCAAGGTCTTACTATTGAGCAATATTTCCAGTACACGGGTATGGATTCCAAGAAGTTTTTCGATAGCTTAAAACCACAGGCGATTAAGAGAATTCAAAGCAGACTCGTACTTGAAGCAGTTGCAAAGGCTGAAAATATCGAAGTAACTGAGGACGAGATGGAGAAGGAACTGACTGAGATGGCAGCTGCTTATCAGATGGAAGCAGATAAACTGAAGGAACTGATCGGCGAGAAGGAGAAAGAACAAATCAAGGCTGACATTGCTGTTCAAAAGGCTGTTGATTTTGTTGTAGACGCTGCTAAAGAAATTAACAAATGATAGATTTATAGTCAAAAGGAGGATATTAAGATGAGTTTAGTGCCTTATGTCATAGAGCAGACTAGCCGTGGCGAGAGAAGCTACGATATCTACTCAAGATTATTAAAAGATAGAATTATATTTCTGGGTGAAGAAGTGAACGATGTCACGGCAAGCTTAATCGTTGCACAGATGTTATTTTTAGAAGCAGAGGATCCAGGAAAGGATATTAACTTCTATATAAACAGTCCTGGTGGCTCAGTAACAGCCGGTATGGCAATATACGATACCATGAACTATATAAAAAGTGATATATCGACCATATGCATCGGCTTGGCAGCTAGCATGGGTGCATTCCTGCTATCAGGAGGCACAAAAGGAAAGCGTTTTGCTTTACCTAATTCGGAGATTATGATTCATCAACCCTCCGGCGGTGCAAAAGGTCAGGCAACAGATATTAAGATTGTTGCAGACAATATTATTAAAACTAGAAAAAGATTAAATGAGATATTAGCAAAGAACACGGGAAAGCCCCTAGACGTCATTGAAGTAGATACAGAAAGAGATTTTTATATGATGGCAGAAGAGGCCCGAGAATATGGCATTATTGATGGTGTTTTAACTCATAGATAAGTTGCTGTATGCTTTGCACACAGAGAGAATGAGGTGATGGGCATTGGCAGGAAAAGTAGATGAAAGAAAACAGCTGAGGTGTTCCTTTTGCAATAAGACGCAGGATCAGGTCAGAAAATTGATTGCAGGTCCGGGAGTATATATCTGTGATGAATGTATTGAGATATGCAGTGAAATTATTGAAGAAGAATTCGATGGAGAGATGGCATCAAACACAGATATCAACCTATTGAAACCTGTTGAGATTAAGAACTTCCTGGATCAGCATGTAATTGGACAGGAAGAAGCAAAGAAGGTATTGGCAGTATCTGTTTATAACCACTATAAGCGGTTACTATCTGATAAAGACCTTGATATAGAGCTTCAGAAGAGCAATATCTTGATGGTCGGTCCGACAGGCTCGGGTAAGACATATCTAGCTCAGACTTTGGCTAAGCTGTTAAACGTTCCATTTGCCATAGCTGATGCAACGGCACTTACCGAAGCGGGTTATGTTGGCGAGGATGTTGAGAATATACTTCTTAAGATAATTCAGGCTGCGGACTTCGATATAGAAAGAGCAGAATATGGCATTATATATATTGATGAGATTGACAAGATTACAAGAAAGTCAGAAAACACTTCTATAACCCGAGATGTATCAGGGGAGGGTGTACAACAGGCTTTACTTAAGATAATTGAAGGAACTGTTGCCTCCGTTCCACCACAAGGAGGCAGAAAGCATCCCCATCAAGAATTCATACAGATTGATACCACCAATATATTATTCATATGCGGTGGAGCCTTCGACGGACTTGATAAGATTATTGAAGCCAGAATCGGACAGAAATCAATTGGTTTTAATTCTAAGATTTCGGATAAGAATAAAACGAATATTGGTGAGCTGCTACGACAGGTAATGCCGACGGATTTAATCAAGTATGGACTTATTCCTGAATTCGTAGGCCGTGTGCCGGTAAACGTTGCACTTGATATGCTGGATGAAGAGGCTTTAATTAAGATATTAACTGAGCCGAAGAACGCAATATCCAAGCAGTACAAGAAGCTGTTTGAGCTGGATGGTGTGGAACTTGTATTTGAAGAGGACGCGTTGAAGGAGATTGCAAAGCAGAGTTTCACCAGAAAAATTGGCGCCAGGGGAATTCGTTCCATTATGGAATCTGTAATGATGGATTCCATGTACAATATCCCTTCAGACGCGAATGCTATCAAATGTATTATAACTAAGGAATCAGTTATTGGAAATGAAAAGCCTAGGTTAGAACTTTCCGAGGAGGCGGTGGTAAGAAAACCGATAACGAAACGAACCTCTAAGAAAAGTAAGGATGAAATAGCTTAATATGCGAAGGAAGGGCGTCTTCGCAATTCGAAAACGCAGTATTTTCGCATAGTAAACATTTGGCATGGAGGGTTTTGCAAAACAATATAGTTGTCTTTGCAGAACCCTTTATTAGTAAAAGCATTATGGAGGTTGATATGATTGTTAAGAGTTGTAACTTGGAGACAGTATGTGGGATTACCAGTGTGCTCCCAGAGAATGATAAACCAGAGATAGCCTTTGCCGGTAAGTCCAACGTGGGCAAATCCTCCCTGATTAATGCATTGATGAATAGGAAGTCTCTTGCCCGGACCTCAGCTCAACCTGGCAAGACTCAGACTATTAATTTCTATAATATTAATGAAGCTGTTTATTTCGTTGACCTACCAGGATACGGTTATACGAAGGTTTCGGTAGCGGTTAAGGAGAAATGGGGTAGGATGATTGAAAAGTACCTACAGCAATCAACGCAGCTGAAGATTATCTTTCTTCTCCTGGATATACGTCATGAACCCTCGGAAAATGATAAAAGTATGTATGATTGGATTATATATCAAGGCTTTCACCCGATCATCATTGCAACCAAGCTGGACAAGATAAACCGAAGCCAGAAGGACAAGCAGCTAAAGCAAATTAGAGAGGGTATCGGCGCGGCACTTGGAACAAAAATACTCCCCTTTTCTTCGTTAACGAAGCAGGGGAGAGATGAGATATGGGATTGTATTGACGAAATCTGTGGCTTTAAGGAAGAAGGGGAACCTTCAACCTAAGCTGTGGGTTATCTATTATCCAAAAGGGAAGACATCAGATATAGGTATATATCTGAGCTTTTTTCCCTCCAATTATTGCAGAGTCGTTCGGCTTCTTCCTCTGTAGTTACGGCCAGGGTCAGATCGATGATGGAGGTTCTTCTCTCGACGACACTGAGATGAGCAGCAAACTCGCCCTTCTTAACCTGGTAGAAATCAGCCGAGGTTGAGACTTCCTCTTGAAGTTCATATTTATTTGCAGTAAGGTATGTCTCGATATCTTCTTTGATTCCGGAAGAAATGGTATTGTCAAAGAAAAGCAAAGTCTCGGTTCCACTGTCTGTAATATGGTAAAGAGAGCTGTTCCGTATCGTTTTAGCAGATATATATTCATCGTCAATAAGCTCGGAGATAGCCCTTTGAATGTTAAAGTAATTGGTATATTCCTTTTCCAGTATAAATGCTGTCAGCTGGGCATTGGTTAGGGGGAAATTAACTCGACTCAATATATATAGTATCATTAACTTATAAAGCATAAAGGTATCTGACTGCATCTTAGCACCTCCTTTTTCTTCTCTTCCTCTAGGGGCAATACTTACCTTGCCAAGTATCTCTTTCCTTCATTTCCTTATGAATACTGTTTAACACTAACTTCTTATTCCCGCTCCAGAGAGGAGCCAGAAGAAGCTTCTTGGGACCGTCACCGGTAATACGGTGGATCACGAGCTCTTTTGGAAGGTGTTCTAGACAAGATATTAAGATGTCGATATATTCATCTAGGGTTAGAATTCCGGTAAAATCTCCGAGCTCATAAAGTCTGCCAAGCTCTGTTCCACTAAGTATATGAAGCAATTGAAGCTTGATGCCCTGTATAGGAAGTTTAGCAAGATATTTCATAGTCTTTAACATATCATGTTTTGTTTCCCTTGGCAAGCCTAGTATTGTATGAACTATGACAGGAATGCCAAGCGCTTGCAGATTCTTTACGGCAAGTTCGAAGGTTGATATAGTAAAGCCACGTCGGATAAGGACGGCAGTAGCCTCGTGTATGGTCTGTAGTCCAAGTTCTATCCATACCGGTTTAATGCGGTTTACTCTTGTAAGTAATCTCAGAATGTCCTCGTCCAGGCAATCCGGTCTGGTTGCAATAGAAAGAATTTGAACCTCTGGGTGGCTAACGGCCTCCATAAATAATTTCTCCAAATATGCGACCGGAGCATAAGTATTAGTATAAGCTTGGAAGTAAGCGATATATCCTGGCTCCTCCCGGCCTGAAAGCTTTGCTTTTATGAGCCCTCTGGCTGTCTCAAGCTGCATTGTTACCGATTGATCAGGGGAACTTGCGAAATCGCCAGAACCGCCCTCGCTACAGAAGATACAGCCGAGGGTGCCCTTAGTTCCATCTCGGTTAGGACAGCTCATGCCTCCATTTAGGGATAGCTTATACATCTTCCTGCCATAATTGGTCTTTAGTTCGTAATCTAGGGAATGATATCTCTTATCTCCCCAAAGACTTCTAACCTGATTATTATCTTCTTTCAAACTAACCTCCCATGATGCAGCTATGTAGCATTTCAAAACCCTGAAGAACAAGGAACTCACACCACTATGTGGACTTCATAGTTCTTCCCAAGAATTCAACTCAGCTGAATTCTTTCTTCACACTCGCGTCCATGCCTGCGACTTATTCGCAGGCCTAATTTCAACTTGTGAAAATTGTTTTTTATTTTTGCACTAATTTCTGATATATGATTTTACTGCATTACTAACAACTTCACAAACCTTTGGATCAAAGGGCTGTGGCATGATATTATCTTCATTTAAAACTGTATCCTCTACAAGAGAAGCGATAGCATGAGCAGCAGCAAGTTTCATCTCGTCGGTGATTTGACTAGCACGGCCCTCCAAGGCTCCCTTAAATATTCCTGGGAAAGCAACGACATTATTCACCTGGTTCGGGAAATCAGAACGGCCAGTTGCTACAATCCTAGCACCCGCTTCTTTTGCAAGCTCCGGCATAATCTCAGGTTCGGGGTTTGCCATGGCGAAAATGATGGGATCCTGGTTCATCGAAGAGACCATTTCCTTCGTAACAATATTGGGTGCTGAGACTCCTACAAAGAGATCGGCACCCTTTAGCGCCTCGGCCAGGGTACCATTCTTATTATCCAGATTTGTAACAGATAACATCTGCTTCTGCATCCAGTTCAAATTTGGATAGTCCTTTGATAGGATGCCTTCCCTATCGCATAGTGTAATCTTCAGAAAACCATAGGAAAGTAAAAGCTTTGCAATCGCTATGCCTGCAGAACCGGCTCCGTTAATGACTACCAAGCAGTCCTCCTTTTTCTTATTAGTTACTTTAAGCGCATTGATAGCCCCTGCAAGTACGACGATTGCAGTTCCATGCTGATCATCATGGAAGACAGGGATATCTAACAAGCCCTTCAAACGCTCCTCAATCTCAAAGCATCTTGGCGCAGATATGTCTTCGAGGTTAATGCCGCCAAAGGCCGGTGCAATATTAACAATTGTTTTGATGATTTCTTCCGTATCCTGTGTGTCCAGGCAAATCGGTATTGCGTTTACGCCGCCAAATTTCTTAAACAACACGGCTTTTCCTTCCATAACGGGCATAGCAGCATAGGGGCCGATATTGCCAAGCCCTAAAACAGCGCTTCCATCGGAGATAACGGCAATTGTATTACCCTTCATGGTATAGCGGTATGCAGCACCTTTGTCCTTGGCAATAACCCTACAGGGCTCAGCCACTCCGGGTGTATATGCAATAGCAAGTTCCTCTCTTGTGCTAACCTCACACTTAGCGGAAATTTCTATCTTGCCTTTCAATTCCTCATGCATTAATAAAGCTTTTTCGTTGATATCCATTTTAAATCCACCTTACACTTTTTAGTAGAAAAATATTTTTAAAGTCATCATAACACTTAGAATTATCTAACGCAAGCAGTTTATAACAGCCAGAAAAGACATCGACTGTTATAACTGCCTCCGACATCACATAGGGCACTAGGCATAATTTTGGGTAAATGAGTAGTTAATCATGACTATTCATATAGATATTGGCTTCCATTTACTGCAAACCTAGTGTATAATAAAATATAGCTATTCAGAACCCCGAGAATCATGTAGTGGATTCGAGTGTTTCAGCGCCAAAATGGATGTATGTATCCTTTTTGTTTTACCTATGTAACTGTGAAGGGACTGAACAGTTATAATGAAATAATGCATATAGGATAATCTAAGGCAGTATCCTGCACCGAAATAATTCTAAACCAATTCTTTCACATTTCGTAAGAAAATCCAACTTAAAAATCAAAGGAGCTGAACAAATGGAAATGCAATATGATTCAATGACACTTACTAATTTACGGGAGCATGCCAGGGAAAAAAAATTAAAAAACATTACATTATTAAGGAAAAGTGATCTTATTGAAGCCTTAAGAGATTATGACATGAAGGCGAATCAGGACAACAACCAAATTGACAATAGGGAAGAGAATCAGACTAGCAATAGTATTACCACTCAGAAAAAGAAGCAAGATGAACAACTTAGAGAAACACAAAACCAGGCGGTTATTGCTCCGGCATCTGGCAGGGAAGACAGAAGACCGGCAGGAAGCCACAATGATATGGAACAGTTGGATAGTGGCGAAACGAAGGAAGGTATACTGGAGGTCCTACCAGATGGTTATGGATTCATAAGATGTGATAATTATCTTCCTGGAGAAAATGATGTATATGTTTCGCCTGCACAAATTAGAAGATTTAACCTAAAAACAGGGGATATCGTGGGCGGTAATACTAGAGTCAGGAATCTGACCGAGAAATTCTCTGCACTGCTTTATATAAAATCAGTAAATGGATTTCATCCGAATGAAGCACAGAAGCGTAAGCGATTTGAGGACCTAACCCCTATATTCCCGAATCAGAGAATCCATCTGGAAACTCCGGGAGTCGGAGTCTCTATGCGGATGGTGGATTTGATATCACCCATTGGTAAAGGACAGAGGGGTATGATAGTATCCCAGCCTAAGACAGGTAAAACCACCTTACTAAAACAGATTGCGAAGGCCGTTAGTATTAATCATCCCGACATGAAGCTGATTATTTTACTTATTGATGAACGTCCTGAAGAGGTTACAGATATTAAGGAATCTATTGAAGGAAAAAATGTAGAGGTTATTTATTCTACATTTGATGAGCTACCAGACAATCACAAACGCGTTTCTGAGATGGTAATTGAACGGGCGAAACGCTTGGTTGAACATAAACAGGATGTCATTATCCTACTAGACAGTATTACTAGGCTTGCCAGGGCATATAATTTAACCGTACAGCCAAGCGGAAGGACACTCTCAGGCGGTCTTGACCCTGCAGCACTCCATATGCCGAAGAAGTTTTTCGGTGCAGCTAGGAATATGAGGGAAGGCGGGAGCCTTACAATTTTGGCAACAGCATTAGTGGATACCGGTAGCCGTATGGATGATGTCGTATTTGAGGAATTTAAAGGGACAGGCAACATGGAATTGGTGTTGGATCGAAACCTTTCTGAAAAACGTATTTTCCCTGCAATTGATTTGCCAAGGTCTAGCACGCGGAGAGAGGATCTTCTTCTAACCCAGCCAGAGCTAGAAGCAGCCTATCTAATGCGTAAAGCTTTAGGAGGAATGAAGTCTGAGGAGGCACTGGAGAGGATTATAGACATGTTCTTCCGTACGAAATCCAATACGGAATTCATAGAAATCATTAAAAAGACTAAAATCGTCTTTTAGGTATTGCAATAAATAAAAACCCATGCTATAATTATAAAGCTGTTTATTAAATTGGAATTATTCTATAAACCAATATATGAACTATTACTGTGAAGAGGTGAAATCATGAAAGAGGGAATCCAACCCAAGTATTTTCAGGCAAAAGTTGTATGCAACTGTGGGAATGAGTTTGTAACTGGATCAACGAAAGAAGATATCCATGTTGAGATCTGTTCCAAGTGCCATTCGTTCTATACTGGCCAGCAGAAAGCAGCTCAAGCCCGTGGAGCAATTGATAAGTTTAACCGCAGATATGGTATAAGTCAGGACAAATAGAAAGTACTTATAAGCGTTAAAAATTGGGTTGAGGTTTACTTCCTCAACCTATTTTTAAATAGGTATAAATTAACCAAGCGACAAAAAATAATCTACCAGAAGGGTGGATTATTAATAGAAAGGTTCGGGTGCTGAAATGAAACCATCTGGTATTGGTGGTATGGCTGTTATTGAAGGCGTTATGATGAAGAACAAAGATGAATACGCTGTCGCAGTCCGTAAGCCGAATAATGAAATTGCTGTGGAAAAGAAGACCCATAAGAATTTTGCAGACAAGGTAAAGCTGTTTAAGCTTCCTATTTTTAGGGGGATTCTAGCATTTGCCGATTCTATGGTAATCGGTGTTAAGGTATTAAATTACGCGGCCAGCTTCTTTGAAGACGAAGAGGAACAGACCGAGGCCAAGAAGAAGAAAGATAAAGCCAAAGCTGAGAAAAAGAATAAGAAATCAGCAAATGACATTAACAAAGATATAAATTTAAAGGATGATAATAAACAGGATGAAAAGTCAAATGCATTACTTATGGCTGCAGCGGTAGTTGTATCCCTCTTAATCTCGGTTACATTTTTTATGGTACTTCCAGTACTGGTATCTAATCTGTTTGCCAAAATAATCGACAATAGATTCTGGCTTTCTTTATTGGAGGGGTTACTTAGGATAGTAATCTTTATAGGATATATATTAGCTGTTTCCTTGATGCCAGATATTAAGCGTGTATTCATGTATCATGGGGCTGAACATAAGAGTATCAACTGTCTTGAGAACGGTTTTGAACTGACTTTAGAAAATGTGAAATGGCAGTCCAAGCAGCATAAGAGATGTGGGACTAGCTTCATGTTACTTGTCATGTTTTTAAGCGTTATTTTCTTCGTTATACTACAGCCTAAGACCCTTGTAATGCGAGTTCTATCTCGAATTCTCTTGGTACCGGTGATTGCGGGATTGTCATATGAGTTTATTCGTTTAGCAGGAAAAAGCAATAGCAGAATTGTTAATATATTGAGTAAACCTGGATTATGGATGCAGGGATTGACCACTAAAGAGCCAGATGATTCAATGATTGAAGTCGCAATTATGTCTGTAAATTCAATATTTGACTGGAGAGCATTTTTAGAAACTTCGGCCGCTGAAGTGAAGCTAGCTAAGAAAAGTAATCATACTTCAGAGCAGAAGAAGGAACTTGAGAATAGTCATTCAGTTAAGAATGAACCTGCTAAATCTATGGATCGAGCGATTTCTATCACAAAGAAGACAGACGACGAAGATGACGAGATCTTAAAAGCATTGGATAAGTACCTGGATCTAGGTGCTAAGGATTCATCAAAATAGATTTAATTAATTCTAGCCGGTAGTGAGGTTTCAGATGGAAACATATAATGAGATATTACAAGCGGCACGAGAGATTTTATATAATCATAAAATAGCAGATGCCGAAGTGGATGCATGGTATCTGCTAGATTATGTTACTGGGATGAATAGAGCAGATTTTCTTCTAAATAGGGGAAAGCCCATTCCACAAACACAGGCCTTAAGGTATCGGGAACTGGTGGACCAGCGAGCTCATCATATCCCGCTTCAATATCTGACAGGTACGCAGGAATTTATGGGATTGGAATTTGATGTAACCAAGCATGTTCTGATTCCGAGACAGGATACAGAATGTTTGGTAGAGGAAGTACTTAAATACTGCACTGATAAATCAGTACTAGACATGTGTACTGGGTCAGGCTGCATTATAATTAGTTTGGCAAAGCTTGGTAGGATTAGCAAGGCTACCGCAGTTGACATTTCGGACAAGGCACTTTGTGTAGCGGCGGGTAATGTTATAAAGCATCAGGTTGAGGTAGAACTAATACAAAGCGATTTATATGAGAGAATAGATGGTGTTTATGATATCATCGTATCGAATCCTCCATATATTAATACTCAAGATATGAAAGGATTAATGCCTGAGGTTAGAGACCATGAGCCGAAACTTGCTTTGGAAGCAGGTGATGATGGGATGATATTTTATCGCCGGATTGTTGCCGGACTTATGTCACACTTAAGTCGTGATGGCCGTGTTTTCTTCGAGATCGGACACGACCAGGGGGAACAGGTAAGGGATATTTTACAGAGGGCAGGATTTGTTCAGATTCAAATTAAGAAGGATTTAAGCGGCCATGACCGGGTAGTAAGTGCGATAAAGTGTTCATAAGTATTTGCAGTTACAATTTTCACTCGGCAAGTTTGTGCCTATGGCCCAAACTTTTAGGTTATAAGGAAAGGCATGGAGGTTATTATGTTTGATCGATTAGAAGATATACTAATCAAATTTCAGGAAATAGAAGCAGAATTGATGAATCCGGATATTGTCAATGATCAGATCCGCTATCGTAAGCTAAGAAAGGAGCAATCCGATCTTACTAGTATTGCGGAGAAATATATGGAATATAAAGCAACACAGAATAGTATTGAGGAAAGTCTGATTATGCTGGAAGGTGAAACAGATGAAGAAATCCGTGAGATGGTCAAGGAAGAGCTTAGTGAATGTAAGCTTAAGATTACGGATATTGAAGAAGAGCTAAAGATACTATTACTACCAAAGGATCCAAATGATGATAAGAATGTTATCGTGGAGATCAGAGGCGGAGCTGGCGGAGATGAAGCTGCTTTATTTGCAGCAGAGCTTTACCGTATGTATGTTATGTATGCAGAGCGTGCCCATTGGAAGATTGATATGATGAATGTGAATGAGAATGGACTCGGCGGATTTAAAGAAGTCATTTTTATGATTAATGGAAAAGGTGCATACTCCAAACTTAAGTATGAAAGTGGGGTTCACCGGGTACAGCGTGTACCGGTTACTGAATCCAGTGGCAGAATACACACCTCAACTGCTACCGTAGCTATTATGGCTGAAGCAGAAGAGGTTGATGTGGCTATAGATATGAATGATTGTAAGTTCGATGTATTCCGTTCCTCCGGTAATGGTGGACAGTGTGTCAATACAACCGACTCAGCAGTCCGACTTACACATATTCCAACAGGAATCGTAATATCCTGTCAGGATGAAAAATCGCAGCTTAAGAATAAAGATAAGGCACTTAAAGTTTTACGTTCTAGGCTCTATGATCTAGAACTTGAAAAAGCTCAGAGTGCTGAGGCAGATGCAAGAAAGAGTCAAGTAGGAACAGGGGATCGTTCCGAGAAGATAAGAACCTATAATTTTCCTCAAGGCAGGGTTACCGACCATAGGATTAAACTAACTGTGCATCAATTGGATGCAGTAATGAATGGAGATCTTCAGGAGATTATTGATAGCCTTACAGCAGCAGATCAGGCTGCTAAGTTAAGCAATATGCAAGGGGAAGATTAAAGAAATGAAACCAAAGACTATAATCAGCAGCTTAAGCAATAGTCAAATGAAAAAGATCTCATTATTACTAAAAAAATCAAAGGCCAGGGAAGAACAAGGTATGTTTGTGGTGGAGGGTCAGAAAATGTTTGAAGAGGCAAGAAGTCTTAATCTTCTTGTCACGGCTTATTTTTCTGAAAGCTTTTACCGTGAGCGGCTTGAGACTGACCCTGATTTTTTCTGTAAAATGGAGTATGAAGTTGTTACAGACTCTGTATTCAACGGGGTATCCGAGACAAAATCACCCCAAGGAATATTAGGAATTGTTAAGGCGTCGGCCTATTCCTTTGAGCAAATGGTAGAGAGTACAAACTCATGCCTGCTTCTATTGGAGGATATTAGAGATCCAGGTAATCTAGGAACTATGATTAGGACTGCCGAGGGTGCAGGAATGACAGGAATTATATTAAACAGCTCCTGTGTTGATATCTATAACCCAAAGGTTATTCGCTCTACGATGGGGTCGATATTTCGAATGCCCTTTTACCTATCGGTGGATTTTTATTCTGATATATTAAAGCTGAAAAAAAGAGGTATCAAGATAGTTGCAGCACACCTTTCTGGAAAAACCTACGATATAGATGGTTGCTTTAAACAGAAATGTGCTATAATGATTGGCAATGAAGCAAATGGTTTAACAGAGGAATCCTCATCTCTGGCAGATTGTTTAGTACGAATACCCATGGCTGGTCAGGTAGAATCCTTAAATGCCGCTATCGCAGCAGCAATTCTTATGTATGAAGCTTCACGGCAGAGAAGAATAGGTTGAAAGTACAAAGTAAAGGAGCAGTTCACATGGCGACAGAGGTGTTCACATGGCGATAGAGGTGTTCAACAGAAGAGAGATCAAATATAAGTTAACAGATGAGATCTACCGAAAGCTCAGAAATGTGTTAGATGATTATATGGAGGTTGACGCTTTTAGTAGGAATGGCGAATTCTACACTATTTGTAATGTTTATTATGATACATTAAATAGTGACTTAATTCAAACTTCCTTGGAAAAACCGACCTACAAGGAGAAGCTCAGGTTGAGAAGCTACGGAGTAGCCAGTCAGAGTGATAAGGTATATTTAGAAATTAAGAAGAAATTCAATGGAAGAGTATATAAGAGACGTACCTCCCTTAATTTAGAGGAGGCTTACCGTTACTTTGACACAGGAGAAAAGCCTAAGCCGAAAAGCTATTTGAACCGACAGGTATTTAACGAAATCGATTATATGACCAGTAGGCACCTCCTTAGGCCGACAATTTATTTGTCCTATGATAGGAACGCGTATTTCTCTAAAGAGGACCGGGGATTTAGAATCACCTTTGATACGAATATCCGTACACGTCGTACCGAGGTGGGACTGGACTTGGGTAATTATGGAGAACCTATTCTCGAACCGGGGATATGGATTATGGAAGCTAAGGCAGAAGGAGCAGTTCCGATGTGGTTTTCCAAGCTATTATCAGCTAACAGCTTATACCCATCATCCTTTTCAAAATATGGAACCGAGTATAAAATTAACATCCTTGGGATGGAAGTCCCTGGTATGAAGATATAAAGTTACTGTTCACTCGTACCTCGTTCACAGCAACAATTATGCACACAAAGTGCAAAATGAGCACTTTGGCGCATGAAGTTCTCGGGTTTTACTTGCGTAAAACACCTCGCGCTGACTAACGAGTGAACAGTAACGATATAAATTACGGTATAAAGCATTTACTATAAGGAGGAAATACATAATGTTTGATTCCATATTAACTGATGTGGTAGCAGAAGTACCATTAAAACCAACAAATACCATACTTTGCCTTTTAGTGGCATTATTATTAGGACTAGTAATCAGTACTATATATTTAATAGTGACACCTAGGCATTCCAGCTCATCCAATTTAGCTTTAAGTTTGGTCGTACTGCCAGCGATTATTGCGGTGGTTATCCTATTAGTAGGTAGTAACCTGGCAAGAGCATTTTCAATGGCGGGAGTATTTGCACTAATCCGTTTCCGCAGTGTTCCCGGTGATTCCAAGGATATTACTTTTGTATTTATGTCTATGGCAGCAGGACTCTCTGCCGGATTGGGATATATCATCTTCGGTACTGCAGTATCAGTTCTATTATGTCTCACAGTTTTAGTCATCAGCAAACTAGGTTTTGGAGTATCAAAACAAAGCCAAAAAAGGCTTAGGATTATTATCCCTGAGGATATGAATTTTCATGGAGTATTCGATGACCTATTTGTAAAATATACAAAGCAATATAAATTACATAGAATTAAGACGACAAATCTTGGAACATTATTTGAACTTACATATCAAATAACTATTAAGGAAGAAAGCCAGGAGAAGGAGTTTATCGATGAGCTCCGATGTCGTAACGGTAACTTAAATATTATGATGTCTACCGAAGAAAATAGTGATACGCGATTATAAGAGCCTCTAGCGGGTAATGTATCCTACACAACAAATATGTCCCCATAACATTATTAAAGGTCTTTTAAGACACGTTAAATAAGGTTATGGGGATATTTTTATGAATTACAAGCAGGAAGTCTTGTTTGGGAGGATATATCTGTGCAGCCAAAGTGTGAAGGACATACTTAGCCTACACTAATAAAGGGAAGTTATGGAGCTAGTATCTAGCCTTAGATTAAGATATAATTAAAAAAATCATTGTGGTATTGTAATAATGCATTATTAAGGATACAATTATCATAAGATACAAAGAAAGGGGGAATTGAGTTGACGAACTCGATGGCATGGCTAATATTATTGGCACTATTGCTTGTTATAGAGATTATCACACTGGGACTAACAACCACATGGTTCGCAGGTGGTGCTCTAGTGGCGTTTATTGTTTCGTTATTTTATGATAACTTGTTTTTAGAAATAGTATTATTCTTTGTGATTTCCCTATTGTTGTTATATTTTACGAGACCTTTAGTCATTAAATACTTTAATCCGAAAAGGATTAAGACCAATTATGAAGGGGTTATTGGTAAAGAAGCACTGGTTACTATTTTAATTGATAATATTAATGCGTCTGGACAGGTGATTGTAGATGGACAGGAGTGGACAGCAAGATCAACAAATGACAGCATAATAGAAAAAGGTATTAAGGTTGAGGTTCTAAAAATATCAGGAGTTAAATTAATAGTTCAACCAAAAAAGGAGGAATTATAAGTGAAGATCGAATTAGTTATAGCTATATTTGCCGTAGTAATACTATTAGTCATAGCATCTAGTATAAGAATAGTACCTCAAGCTTATGCTAGTGTACTTGAGAGATTGGGAGGCTATCAAGCAACTTGGAATGTAGGTATTCATGTTAAGATACCTCTGATCGACAAGGTTGCACGTAAGGTAATACTAAAGGAGCAGGTGGTAGATTTTCCTCCACAGCCAGTTATTACCAAGGATAATGTTACGATGAAGATTGACACTGTTGTGTTTTTTGCAATAACTGATCCTAAGCTTTATGCTTATGGAGTAGAAAATCCGTTAATGGCGATTGAGAATCTTACAGCAACTACATTAAGAAATATTATTGGTGATCTGGAGTTGGATGAGACGCTGACCTCCAGAGAAATAATCAATACAAAGATGAGGATTGCTCTTGATGTAGCTACTGATCCCTGGGGAATTAAGGTGACACGCGTAGAACTTAAGAATATCCTACCCCCTGCTGCTATCCAGGATGCGATGGAAAAGCAGATGAAGGCAGAGAGGGAACGAAGAGAATCCATAATAATAGCAGAAGGTCAGAAAAGGTCTGCTATCCTTGTCGCAGAGGGTAAAAAGGAATCTGCGATTTTAGAAGCAGAAGGTGAGAAACTATCCGCAATTCTGCGTGCGGAGGCTAAGAAAGAAGCAACTATTCGTGAAGCAGAGGGTCAGGCAGAGGCTACTGTTCAAATTCAGAAGGCAAATGCGGATGGAATTCGTTTCTTAAACGAATCGGCTCCTATAAACTCAGTAATACAGTTAAAGAGTCTAGAGGCTTTTGCAAAAGCTGCAGATGGTAAGGCAACTAAGATTATTATCCCTTCGGAGATTCAAGCCTTAGCCGGATTGGCGAAGTCCGTTATTGAGGTTGCTAAGGACGAATAGCATTCAAGTATACCTAATCATATGAACTAAGGATGTTGCAAGTATGGATAGTTGCCAAATTAGTGGTAATCTATATGCTTGCAACATTTTAATTTATCAAGCAGAGATTGATTTATTGCTTGACAAAAGTTCAAAATTGGAATAATGTATAAATACACAATAAAAAAGCATAAATATTAATATATAAATGTATATAAGACCTTATAATGTAGGAGGGAAAATCCTCCTGCTTACAAATCGTTATTCCTATACAAATCGTTATATCATCTAATTGAGGAGGAGCTTATGAATTTAAAGGGAAGAAGTTTTCTGACATTGAAGGATTTTACGCCTGAGGAGATAGAGTATTTACTGGATCTTGCAGCGGAGCTAAAGAAAAATAAAAAGAAAGGCATTACTGGAACCAGTTTAAAGGGTAAGAATGTCGCCCTAATATTTGAGAAGCCATCCACGAGAACTAGATGTGCATTTACCATAGGCTGTATTGACGAGGGAGGGCATCCGGAATATTTAAGCAAAGATGATATCCAGCTAGGATATAAGGAAAGTGTAGAGGATACAGCAAGAGTATTAGGTAGGATGTTTGATGGTATCGAGTTCCGGGGCTTTAAACAAGATACAGTAGAAAAGCTTGCAAAATTCAGCAATATTCCGGTATGGAATGGACTAACGGACTCGTATCACCCAACTCAAATTCTGGCTGATTTCTTGACTTTAAAGGAGCAGTTTGGTAAGCTAAAAGGGTTGAAACTTGTCTATGTTGGTGATGGGCGCAATAATATGGCGAACAGTCTGATGATTGGTTCGACT
>DATESP010000231.1:0-4352 GCA_035270645.1 Mobilitalea sp.
ATCACTATATAATTTACCTAGTATTTCACTTTCTGTATTAGCTTCCTGTCTTATGTTTACATATGAGTCGGCAACAGCTACACCTATATGAGCATATTTAGAAGGGGCAGCCATCGGTACTATTGTTCCTTCTGCAGCAAGGGAGTTATCTGTTTGGACTGAATTCTTGTTAGTTAAAGAGGAGTCTGCCGGAGCTTGGTCCTCTTCAGTAAGAGCAAAATCTGCCGAATCCTGGTTCTCATCAGTAAGAGCAAAATCTGCCGAAGCTTGGTTCTCTTCAGTAAGAGCGAAATCTGCCAAAGCTTGGTCCTCTTCAGTGAGGGCGAAATCCGCGTGGTCTTGACCCTCACTTTCATTTAATTCGTAAGAATTCTCCGCTGCTATCCCTTTTGATTGGTAAAGCTTGTTGTTATAAGAGGCAGTTTCATTTCCATCATAGGTAAATACCGAAGTGTCTGAGGAAGTGGTTTCCTCATTCGGATTAAGTGTAGTTATATGGGTATCCTTTGAAATCGGCTGATTACTCAGCGTAGTAAAAAATGGTCTCTCTATCTCTGATAAAATTGACAAACAAAACACGGATAGAAACACTATCATCGAAAATAAGGTTCGTTTTGTTTTCATCGTTCACCTTCCCAAATAATGAGTAAATACATCATCTGCTATTATAGCCTAATATATTATCGAAAGCAACTATTTTGACATTTAGGAGGATTTAAATGTAACATAATTACATTATATGCATATAATCATTGATGAATGACAAAAAAATAATAAGAGTAAACTGCAAATGCACCAAATAATGGGACAAATTACGGTAAACTCTTATCTATAATATTACTTTAAGTAGTTATGTTAGAATCAGCAGTAATATTGGTCGGGGCTAATTCGTTGATTTTTTGCTGAATCTGGGAAGATACAAGCGTTGCTAACTCTGTTGATTTCATCCCCTGATAATCCTCATAATAAAGGGGTTTAAGATAATGTATCTGAACAGTAAGCTTCTTAATGGAATGCGTATCAAAAGCTTTATAAGAGTCAATCAAAGCCACTGGAACAATCGGACATCGTGCATTTGTTGCACTTTTAAAGCTTCCTCCCTTAAATTCCAAAAGGTTATTACCATTCTTAGAGCGGGTACCTTCTGCGAAGATAATGAAGTTCTCGCCCTCCTTGACACGACGGGTCATATTCATGATTACTTGCATTGATTGCCGAATGTCCTCACGATCTATGATTTCTGCTTGCAGTAGCTGTATGATTTGTTTCAGGAGGAAGACATCCTTTACCTCTTTCTTCATAACAGTGACAAAGGGTCTTTCATGAGTTTCTAAAAAAGTAAGTGCATCAAATAGTCCCTGATGGTTTGGAAACATGATATATCCTGTACTCTTTGGTAGGTTCTCTATACCATGACAATCAATCGTGACTCTTCCGCGGCGGTTTACAATTGGTGTAATCTTGTGTAGATAAGCATATCTGGTCGCAGCATCATATTTTGTGATGTTACATAATCGGAATATATGGGTAAGCCAAAACGGTAGAACAAATATACATCGGATGACCATTAATACTATACGTTTCATAGAGATGTCCTTTCCGAAAAAAATATTTTCTAAACAATATCATTTCAGGACTTATATTAGCTCGTAACCCTTTAACATCTTTGCGCGGCTGGGATGTCTTAATTTTCTCAGAGCCTTCGCTTCAATCTGTCTAATTCGTTCACGGGTAACGTTAAATTCTTTACCAACTTCCTCCAAAGTCCTGCTTCTTCCGTCTTTTAGACCAAACCGCAGTACCAAAACGCGTTGTTCACGGTCGGTTAGAGTATCAAGTAGCTTTGCAATCTGATCTCGAAGTATAGAATATGAAGCAGCTTCCTCTGGACCCATTATATTCTCATCACGAATAAAATCCCCTAAATGGCTATCGTCCTCTTCGCCAATCGGAGTATCTAGGGATATTGGATCAGCTGATACCTTGAGTATCTCCCTTATTTTCTCTACAGGAAGGTTAAGCTCATCTGCCAGCTCTTGTTCGGTTGGCTCTCTGCCGAGAACCTGAAGTAGGTTCCTTGAGATACGGTAAGTCTTATTAATTACTTCAGACATATGTACCGGAATACGAATTGTTCTTGACTGGTCAGCAATAGACCTTGTAATTGCCTGCCTTATCCACCAGGTAGCATAGGTACTGAACTTAAATCCTTTGGTATAGTCAAATTTCTCAACGGCTTTAATCAATCCAAGGTTACCCTCCTGAATTAGATCAAGAAAGGAGAGACCTCTACCTACATATCTTTTTGCTATACTCACAACTAGACGCAGGTTAGATTCAGCCAAGAGCTGTTTGGCAACCTCGTCACCCTGTTCGATTCTCTTGGAAAGTTCAACTTCATCCGCTAAGGATAGAAGAGGATAATTACCAATTTCTTTAAGATATAGATGAACCGGATCATCCGACATGGCTGAGGAAACGACATGAGCTGTAGTATCTTTCTCGGGCTGGTTCTCATCATTCTCTTCCTCAAGCTCCACAATTAGATCCTCATCAGGATCTTCTTCCTCTGCGGTATGCAGTACAACAATATTGTAAGCTTCTAGTTTTTCATATATTTTATCAATCTGTTTCGGATCCAGATTTAACTCGCCAATCATAGTGTTTACCATATCAGCATCCAAAATACCCTTTTGCTGGTTTGCCTTTACAATCAACTCTCTGAATTTCTCTTCTAATATATCATGAATAGGCTGTTCGTTCATTAAATTTCCTCCATCTTTTGGATTTGAAAAATAGCACTAAACAACATTATATCATATCTGAGTACAAAATAGTATATGAATATTATAACATAGTAAAATAATGACGTACAAGTAAAGACGTACAAATAAAGCAAGAGTAAATATAATTTGAAATTCATGTAATTATCTCGTATAATACTTACAACATGGTAATAATAAACAATTAGTATGCTGTTAAGAGGACGAAATATAGGGAAGGAGGAAGGGGCTATGAGATTGTGGTATGATACGGGCCAGTAATATCAGAATGTTCGAGGCCCACCGTTTTATTAATGTATATTCTAATTACACATTATAAAATGGAGGTATATATGAACATAAAAAAATATTATTTACGACAATTTTTTCAAGGATTTATGCCGATTTACCCCATATACATGATATTATTTCAAAGTAAAAACCTAACACTTCCTGAAATTTCGCTTTTACTTGCCATCTGGTCTCTTCCCGTGGTTGTTCTAGAGATACCAACGGGGATTCTATCTGACCGGTGGAGTAGAAAGAATATGATTATCCTTGGGGGGGTGCTACAGGCAGCTTGCTTTTTTACTTGGATTTTTTCTAATGGTTTTGCTCTCTATGCTATTGGATTTGTTTTTTGGGGAATCAGCAGTGCATTTCTATCCGGTTCAGAAGAAGCACTGTTGTTTGATTCGCTCAAAAATACGGGCAAAGAGGACGGCTTTGACTTCTGCCTGGGTAGGGGAAGATTCTTATCCGGTATAAGCACTATGATAGCGTCCATCTTGGGCGGTCTGATCGGAATGCATCTAGGATTCCAGTATGCCCTATATTTCTCGGTGCTATCAGGAATGATTGCAACCGTGATAGCATGTACATATAAGGAGATTAATCATTATAAAAATCGTCTAAAGCAAAAAAGTGAAAATGATGGTGACAGTAATACATTAAGTGAAGCGTTGTTGTTTCTTATAAAAAACAAAAAAATATTTATTTTTACGCTTCTTGCAGTTCTAGTTGTTGGGGTTGCAGGTGTGCTGGATGAATATGATCAGCTAATAGCAAAGGGTTTCGGACTGACGACTGATACGATTGGTATATGGACAGCAATCCGGTTTGCCTTAATTGCTTTTGGTGCATACTTTACACATAAAATCAGGATTGTATCAGAGAGACTGCTTCGGAGAAGGGACCAGCTATACACGCTTGGATTTCTCTGTATCATATCAGCAGCTTTCTTATTATTGACAGGACTGATAAAAGGTGTTGAAGCCTTGGGCTGTATTGGATTGTTTTACATGATTATGTCTGCTGGGGATGTGCTCCAGGAGGATTATATCCAGCAACAAATTGATAATGAAGGTAGATCTACTGTACATTCGATGATATCACTGGTATATAACTTATATGGTATTGTATGCTATGGTCTCATGGCTGTACTACTTCAAATCACGGATCTTATGGGAGCCCTACTCTGGGTCGCCGCATATATGGTGGTACTGACCCTGGCGCTGAGCATCCTGTATCGAAGGGTAAGACAGAAAGCAAAATAATAAGAATCCGGAGTGCTTCAGAACACTCCGGATT
>DATESP010000232.1:0-3261 GCA_035270645.1 Mobilitalea sp.
TACAACCATCCCAAAGTATGTTAATGCATTAGAAAAGCCACCGGTTTTTGAACCTCATATTAAGCTTGATAATGGTAAATGCAACCATTATTATTATATCGATATTGGAGAAGTCAAGCAGCAGATGCTTCCAAAGGGCTTCCCGAAGACGAAGGTCTGGGGTTATGGAGGATTAGTGAAGAATCCTAAGACTGGCGAGACAAGCTACCATATCAGTTCTCCGGGTGGTACCTTTGAAGCGATACGTGGGACACCTGTTAAGGTTAAGTGGATAAATAAGTTGAAGGGAAGACATCTCTTTGCTGTAGATCCTACTCTGCACTGGGCTAATCCAAATGAGATGCCCATGGATCCACCGAAGCCCTGGCCGGCTTTTCCACCGGGATTTCCTGAGGCTCAGAAACCGATACCAACTGTGACGCATTTACATGGAGGAGAGGTGCCCTCGGACAGTGATGGTCATCCGGAGGCTTGGTTTACACATGACAAGAAATATGGACCTGCCTATAAGTCCTCGGTTTATACGTATCCGAACGAGCAGGAGGCTACTACACTCTGGTATCATGACCATGCCCTTGGGATGACACGCCTTAATGTATATGCAGGGCTGGCAGGTTTCTATCTCTTAAGGAATAGTAAGAAAAGAGGAGAGAATTGGCATTGTCATGAGGAGAGACTTCATCTGCCTAGTGGTAGGCATGAGGTGCCGTTGGTTATCCAGGATAAGATGTTTAACACGGATGGGTCCTTACTATTCAATAATATTGGACTCAGTCCTGAGGTTAATCCGTACTGGGTTCCAGGATTGCTCGGGGATACGATTGTAGTGAATGGCAAGGTATGGCCGAAATTGAAGGTTGACCAGTGCACCTATCGTTTTCGGATATTGAATGCATCTAACACCCGCTTTTATAACCTGAGTATGTCAAATGGAATGTCTTTTATTCAGATTGGAAGTGACGGAGGTTTACTGAAATACCCTGCTAAATTATCCTCCCTGTTGATAGCTCCTTCGGAACGGGCTGACATCTTGGTGGATTTCTCAAGGCTCGAGCCTGGCACCACCCTTCGTATACTCAATGATGCTGCAGCTCCTTTTCCTTTTGGTGCTCCACCAGACCCGGAGACCGTTGGTCAGATTATGCAGTTTACTGTTAATTACAATACGATGCAACAAATAAAACCCCTCCTTCTTCCTGAGGTACTGGGGTGTATCGAGACTCTGGTTCCAAATACCCCGGAGAGAATTGTGACCCTGAATGATATCCTTGGACCAACCGGACCACAACAGATGCTTCTGAATGGACAGATGTGGTCAGCTGATATTACCGAGACACCGAGGGTGGGCTCGACGGAGGACTGGAGTATCGTCGGTATGACCGCCGGTGCGCATCCTATTCATATTCATCTGATCCAGTTCCAACTGCTGAACCGTCAGAACTATAATGTGGAGGAGTATACCGCAAAGTGGGAGGAGCTCAATGGACCGTTGCCTTTGCATCATGCGCCGAAGGTAGTCCCCCTGGAGCCGTATCTGATTGGAGAGCCGATTCCTCCGAAGGATAATGAATTAGGCTGGAAGGATACCATCGTAACAAATCCTGGACAGGTTACCCGAATCCGTATACGATATGCACCTTGCGAGGTTCCAAATTGTGCAGTAGAACCTGGGGATAATTATTTTCCTTTCAATCCCGAGGAGGGAGCAGGATATGTCTGGCACTGCCATCTGTTGGATCATGAGGATAATGAGATGATGAGGCCTATGAAGATAAAGCGATGAAGATCAAAGTATAAGTATTTATACGGAGCCGTACCTCTGATGGGGTCTGGCTCCGTATAAATTATAACCTTTAAATACAGAATGCGGCATATAGTGGTATCGACTTTATATTGTTCGTAAAACCAAAATTCTGGTTGGAGAATCGGATGGAGTAGCTGGGATGATATTTACTTATAAATACATTAAGACTTTTAGAACGGGTATGATGTTCCTTTTTTACCTCGATGCCGATAATGTCCTGTCCCTTCTGTAATACAAAATCCAATTCTGCGGTATTGGCACTGGTCCAATAATATAGATTATGGCCGTTAGCGGTCAGAGCTTGTGCGATATAGTTTTCAGCTACAGCTCCCATAAACAAGTTACCCATTCCAGAAAGAATTGTATCATGAGAAATGCCGGACTTCATAACTAATAGGCCGATATCTCCCATATATAGTTTAAATGAAGACAGATCCGAATACACTGCAATAGGCTCAAGGGCATTTTCTATTCTCTGGCATTTCAAGACTACTCCTGCATAAATCAACCAATCTATAGAGGGGCCGAAGATGGAAGCGGTTCCGCCACGTTGAACTATTTTATATTGAAACTTCGTATTTTCTTTAGCTAATTGGGCAGGAATGGATTGATAACAGGAACGTATCTTTACGCTTTCCGTGTTATTCGCATATTTAGACATATCAGCCAAATAGTCATTTGTAATGTTATTCTGTATGTTAGTCACTGTGAGAAGCTTACCGGTACTGATAAATTCATTTATACTTGCTGGCATCCCACCGATGATTATATACAGCCGGTATAGATCAATTGCTTTTTGATGAAGTGCTTCTGGCATGGGGAGAATATCCTGACAGCAGAAGCGAATCTGTTCACTTAGCTTTTCTTCATTATTTGCCCATAGAAATTCTTCGAAATCTAAAGGAAATATGGTGATTGTATCAACCTTACCTACAGGATAGGAGTATTTTACACGGTTAATTGCAACACCTAGGAGACTTCCCGCACAAGCAACATGATATTCTGGCATTTGCTCGCTAAAATATTTGAGTGAGGTGAGGGCTCTTTCACAACTTTGGATTTCATCAAAGATAATCAGAGTCTCTCCAGGAATAATAGATTCTTTGGTATGTGATTCCAGATAGCGTAAAATTCGTGTTGGTTCTATGTTATCATTAAAATATGAGGATACAGCCAGATTAGTCTCTAGATTGATGTATACTACATTCTTATAATTCTCTTCACCGAACTTTCTTAAGGTATAGGTTTTACCAACCTGTCTTGCACCATTTATTATTAGTGGCATCCGATTGGTATCCTTCATTTTCCATTGCTGTAACCTACTTTCGATTTTTCTTCTCATTGTTCTCCCTTCAATCATAGTATTAGTGTCTTCTAATGGTTATTATATCCAAATAAGAACATTAAGTCAAGAAAAATCAAAATATTTTGACTTTTCCATACGAAAGAATCAAAAC
>DATESP010000233.1:0-2236 GCA_035270645.1 Mobilitalea sp.
GATGGCTAAAATATACATAATAGTCGGAAAAAGCGCTACAGGAAAGGATTCGATATTTAAACGACTTTTGGAATTTGAGGATTTGAACTTGAAGACTATAGTTATGTATACTACAAGACCCATTCGGATTTCGGAGACAGAGGGTGGAGAATACCATTTTGTAGATGAAGACCGGCTCCTAGAACTACAAAAGCAGAACAAGGTAATTGAACACCGGGCCTACGATACAATTCATGGAAAATGGCATTATTTTACCGTAAATGATGGACAGATTGATCTTGAAGGTCAGGACTACTTAATGCTTGGTACGCTTGAAAGCTATGAGCAAATGAAGAAATATCTTGGCGAGGACCGGGTGGTTCCGATCTATATTGAGCTAGAGGATGGAATAAGACTCCACAGGGCGCTAAAGAGGGAGAGAAAACAGGAACAGCCGAAATACGCAGAGCTGTGTCGAAGGTATCTGGCAGATGAAGAGGACTTCTCGGAGGATAATATCAAGAAATACGGTATAACAAAAAGATACAGTAATATTGATATCAATATCTGCCTTAGCGAGATAGAAGCGGATATTAAAAACAGCAAATAATTAATAGAAGATAAATTAATAACATCAAAGTCAAATGGATATTCAATTGATTTTGGTGTTTAAAATTATACTATAAAATACAATTAATTTGTGGTATACTGTTAACGCGAAGCACATTAGCTTCAACCAACACAAGGTAATATGGTCCGAAGATGGCTACGATTTATGGCCAGGAGGAAGCTATGGATATTAAGGTAAACCAAATGCAGCAGGTAAATCAGGCTACGGCAAAAGCACCCGTACAAGAGGCAGACGGGTCTTTTAAGTTTGCATTGGTTTCCAATATAGAGGAGCAGGAGCTCCAAGGAAGACTTAACATGATGCTAGAGGAAATATCTGCACATGGGAAAAAGATTTCCAAGCACATGGATGTTAAGGATATGAAGCATTATAGGGAACTGATTAAGGAATTTATGAATGAGATTGTTAACCGCTCTCATAAATTCTCAAGAGAAAACTTTCTGGACAAGAAGGGTCGGCACAGAGTATATGCTATGATTAAGCTGGTTGATAAGAATTTAGATGAAATTGCCGAGGAACTTATTAAGGACGAGCAAGATCATATAATGATTCTTAATAAAATTGATGAAATTAGGGGATTATTACTAGATATTCTAACCTAGTATTATTTAGTGGAGGTTTTAGATGCAGGACTTTCAACAGATTATAGGACACGAAAGTATTATTGAGCATATTCAGAATTCAATTCAGGCAGGGAAGGTATCTCATGCCTATATTTTTCATGGAGAAGAGGGAATGGGGAAGAAGCTGCTCGCAACAGCCCTCGCTAAGACATTGCAGTGTAAGGAAGGTGGGATTCTACCTTGCAACAAGTGCAAATCCTGTATGCAGTCAGAGTCGGCAAACCAGCCTGATATTATAAGGCTTACCCATGAAAAGATTAGTATAGGCGTTGATGATATTCGTGCACAGATAAATGGGGATATCCAAATCAAACCCTTTGACAGCAAATATAAAATTTATATCATTGATTCAGCTGATAAGCTAACAGAACAGGCACAGAATGCATTGCTTAAAACTATAGAGGAACCACCGGAGTATGCAATAATACTACTTTTGGTATGTAACATTAATTTAATTCTACCCACAATATTATCAAGATGTGTGACGCTACATCTTAAACCCGTGGATAAGAATCTTATAAAAGCATTTTTGATGGAGAAACACAAGATTCCGGATTATGTAGCTGAGATGGCAGCTGATTTTTCAGGTGGAAATGTTGGAAAAGCTATCAAGTATGCTACCTCTGAGAATTTTGAGAGTAAGAAAGAGGATGTTCTCCATATACTGAGATATATTGATGAGATGGAGCTTAATGAAGTGATTTCCGGATTAAAAACTATTTCAGATAACAAGCCAGCCATTGAAGATTATATTGATTTAATGATTTTATGGTACAGGGATATTCTTATGCTTAAAGCAACTGGGGACCCTCAAATTCTGCTCTATAAGAGTGAATATCAGTTTATAAGAAGGCAGACTAATCTTAGAAGCTATGAAGAGATTGAGAAGATAATTAAAGGAATGGAGAAAGCAAAGGTTCGCTTAAAGGCTAATGTTAATTTCGATATTACAATAGAGCTTATGCTACTTACAATAAAGGAGAATAGTAATGGTTAATGTAAT
>DATESP010000234.1:0-6068 GCA_035270645.1 Mobilitalea sp.
CATGGCTGTAGTCCAAAATATTACGCAACTCATTCTCTGTTATTGCAGAGGCTTTTGCTTTTGGGTCTATATGAAGAAATAGCATTATTCCGGTACACAATTTATTTATGATATAAATAATCGGGGTTAAAAGCTTTGTAAAAAATAAAAAAGGGCCTGCGACATAAAGTGATATCTTCTCTGAGTAGATCGTAGCTATTGACTTTGGCGTTATTTCACCAAATATAAGGATTAGTATAGTAAGTAATCCAGTTACAAGGCCGATCCATTCGTCCCCCCATATATCAATCGCCATCTTTGTGGCGAGGGCGGAAGCAGATATATTTATTATATTATTTCCGATTAATATGGCACTGAGCATCTTTCCCGGTTCCTCAATTAGCTTGAGAACTGTCTTGGCTCCACGAACATCGTCATCTGCAAGACTACGGATTCGAAGCTTGTTGATGGTTGTAAGGGCAGTTTCGGACATTGAAAAAATAGCAGAAAAGATTATCAATGTAACCAATATAATCGGTTGTCTGGCACCACTAAGATCCAATAAATCATCTCCTAAAGTCTGAGTAAATTAGCAAATATTACACTATACAATTTATAATATTACAGGAATAAGGATTGAATGTCAAGTTTTAGGGCTGGAAACTTTGTTATCCTTTGCTATCATTAATTAAAGTTGCTGCATGGTGGGTATCTAATCTTCTCAACTCTATAAAAATAAATGTTCCTGTTATCATAGATGACACAATGTCAGATAGCGGTCCTGCCGATAGAACCCCATTTAATCCAAAAAACTTGGGTAATATAATCAAAGCAGGGATTAATATCAGAACCTGTCTTGATAGGCCAAGTAATGCAGAATGCAATGGTTTTCCAATCGCTTGGAAGTAATTCGATGAGACAATTTGAAACCCGATGATTGGAAAGAAAATCATAAATCTCTTAATTGCAAAGGTACCAAAGTCAATAAGCTCTTTATCATCATTATTAAATATATAAATTAGTTGTTCTGGAAATAACCTTGTCACTATCCATCCCAAAGTCACAATAACGGTTGCAAAAATGACAGCTAATTTGTACGCTTCTTTTACTCTATCATACTTATTCGCACCGTAATTATACCCTATAATAGGTTGGACACCTTGATTAATACCAAAAATAGGCATGATCATTACCGTTACAATACTATTCACAATACCCATACCTGAGATTGCAACATCTCCGCCATAATCGCCTAGGTTGTTATTCATGATAACATTAAGTATACTAGCTGCAATCTGCATGGCAAAGGGAGCAAGACCTAATGCTAGAATACTACCAATATAGCGAAGTTTTAATTTAAGATATTTTACTTGAATTTTTAATAAACTTTTCCCTCGCAGAAAATAAGCGAGTACCCATATTGCAGATACAGCTTGTGATATTATTGTGGCAAGGGCAGCACCTTTCATTCCCCAATTAAAAACAAATATGAAGATAGGATCTAAAATTGTATTGATTAGAGCTCCTACTAACATGGTATACATAGCGACTTTAGGATTTCCCTCTGATCTGATAAAATTGTTCATGCCCATTCCAATGGATTGAAATACTCCTCCTATTAAAATGATCTGTAGATAATCCTTTGCATAGGGCAATATCTGATCACTGGCACCCAAAAGCTTAAGAAAAGGTACGAGGACTGCCAATCCTATCATGGATAACACTAAAGAGGTAGTAACCAAAAGAACTAATGCATTCCCGAAAATTCCCTCTGCTTCTTCTTTTCTATTTTGTCCCAGCCGGATTGATACTAACGAATTTGCTCCAATTCCTATCAGCATGGAAAAAGCCATCATAATCAACATGACTGGAAAAGCAATAGTAGTAGCTCCAATTCCTAATGTACCTACTCCACGTCCTATATATATCCGATCAACTAAATTATATAGCGCATTCACTAACATTCCTATTATTGCAGGTACAGAAAATTTAAAAATAAGCTTTGATACTTTTAATTCACCTAATTGTTTTGATTTGTCCATTCCTTCACTCCTACCGTACTTTTGCTTGGTCTATCATAATTATTGCGGTTTTATACTATATATATCCTTCTCTTTATCCTTATATATAGTATTACGTTATATAAGAAATTAGTGCGTTAATTTAACCACTTTATTAGTATACTAACTACTAGCACTAAGTCAACCTTTTTTAGATTATTTGACTTTTTTAATTACTGACGAAGCAATCTACGATGACGTTCATGCCGTAGGTGCAAATCAGGGCTGTTTTTGTTTGGTTTTGCAGGATAATTTTAACTTTGTAAAAGTCCTATAATTGCTGTAAGCGGTTAATAATGTGGGTCCACTTAAAATAGTGCTATAAATGGTATGAATAATTACTATTGTTATTCGGGCGAATAAGGTGTATGATTTTGCTCGTAGTACTTAATTTCCCGGGTAAATTGATTGATCATTTTACCTTATTTGACAGGTTAATCAAGTAACAGCAAATTACTTCTGAACTTGTCTCCCTTCCCCTGGAGGTAATTCATGAGAAAGAAATCTCATATATCACTTGCAAAGTTTTTATTAAATAACATGAAGGTACTAGACTTAAGTGAACACAAGAAATCATTTTACGTCGGAAGCATTCTTCCGGACCTAAAACTATCCTTCATAACTAAAAAGCACAATATTGACGAGACCTTCGATACTTTAATCGAGGAAATTAAGAAAGTAACGGTTGACTATGATGTTAACAAAGGAATCAACCGGTATTATGCAAGACACCTGGGAGTGATAACCCATTATCTTGCAGATTATTGTACATACCCCCATAACTCTAGCTATATGGGAACGATTACGGACCATGTATATTACGAAAAGGAATTGAAATTTTCATTAAAGGAATATGTGAATCTGGATAAGGCGCAGAAGAACCGAGAAGAATTTCGCACGACCCAATCGCCAGATGAAATCATACAGTTCATCCTAAAAACCCATAAGGAATATCTAAAAGCACTTAAGGCGGTTAAGGAGGATATTAATTATATCGTTTACCTTTGTCATAAGGTCGTAGATGCCATCCTCTGCTTCTTTGAACTGGCCTGTGAGAAGATCAATCCCGACATCACGCTTAGTAAGAAAATACAGTTAGGATTTATTTAAGCATAGTATAAGTCCCTGCTAGAAAGGAAACTTTCTAGCAGGGATTTTTTTGGATGTGCCAGTATAGGCTCTTTTTTATACAATACTTTTTATACGAAATTAGTTAACGAATACCATGGAATCAATTCTGGCAGTAATGGTCTTTGACCACATCCATTGGTTTGTAGAGCTATCGTCAAAATAGAACATGGCACCATTACTTGGATCCTTACCATAAAGCACCGCCCAGGCTGCCTTGATGGTATCATCGGTTGCAGGATTTTGAATCTGTCCGTTTTTCACGGGTGTAAACTGATGATAACCGTTAATTAACTGATTAATTACAGAACTGATGCTATTCGGCCAGTCTTTACTCTGAACACGGTTGACTACAGCTCCGCCTACAGCGACCATAGCTTCATAGGATTCACCACGAGCCTCTGCAGCAATTAGTCTTGCCAGTAGGTCTACCTCAGCCTTGGTATAGGGGATTACGGTCTTGGTAGCTACTGATGAGGAAGTACTGCTTGAGAGGGTGCCAGGTAATAACAGCTTCTGGCCAGGAATAATCATATTATCCCATTTGCTATTAGCTTTCCTTAGTGTATCTAAAGTAATTCCATTATTCTTAGCAATTAGGTACATTGAGTCACCACTCTTTACAGTATATATGGTTCCTGGTACATTGAGTATCTGTCCGGGATATATCCAATCTGAGGTAAGATGATTATCCGCCTTAATCTGACTAACAGAAGTATTGAACAAACGGCTAATGGTATAAAGTGTGTCCTTTGGAGCGATGGTATAATCAGCTGCAAATGCAGTAGCGGATGAGAGTGCTATTGACAACATTACTGTTGCAGTAAATAGACTTATCTGTTTACGTAGTTTCATAAGTGCCTCCTTCTGTTCGCTATCTATGATCTTATTGAAAGCGAATTGTCATGGCAGATATTTTATAGTCTGCCGGTGATTGAAGTATCGAGCGACTGATTAGCTATCGCAGTCTCTATTATAATTGATATTTGTATACAAATTCTATATAATATTGTTGGATGGGTAGGAAGACATCGTCATAGCTGTATAATATTTACTTCCCAATCCGGGGGAGGGGGTACTGTTCTTGGAGAATTGTATATATAAAGGAAAAACAATCTGTACCTTTGATTTAAAGGATGATAATGGTTATTACCAGGAAGAATTGGTGCTTAAGTGGAAACAGGAGGCTTCAGATTGTGGCCTGACCTGCCTAGAATGCGGAGCACCTGTCTATCTGGCTGCAGGTTTGATTAAAGAGCCATACTTTGCCCACTATGACCTTGTGGACTGTGATTATGGTAATGCACATGAGACGGAGGAATTGAAGAGAGGGAAAGCCCTATTGTATGCACTGCTCAGGCGAAGCTTCCCAGAAGCCGAAGTTACTGCAAGATATCGTATGGAAAATGGTATGTATAGTACACTGCATGCCAGAATTGGAACTAGAACCGGAACTGAAATCGGAAGCGAAACCAAAACCGAAACCGAAACCAGAACTAACAGAAATATTGTTGTGGATTACCGTCTTCAAAACAACAGCCTTGAGAAATTCACAGAACGTGATGCGTATTATCAGTCCAAGAACTATCTTGCTATATACGTTCTAGGAGTAAGACAGGATAAGGATAAGAAACAGCTGGACTGGTACCAAACCCTACTTCAGAGTTCTATGGGTTATGTTGCACTTTTGGATTCAAAGAAGGAACTCTTAATATTGAAGAAGAGCTTCAGCTACAGGATAGGGAAGATTAGAAAATTTAAAAATTGTAAGAGAACCTATCCAATAAAGGAGCTAATGCTCGAGGACAATGGGCAGATGATATGTGATTTCGGTGAAGAATGCAGTCGGATTAAAACAAGTATTGATGAGGAAAAGGAGCGTTATCGCATAGAACAGGATAAGCTTCGCAAAATGAATGAGTTAGATCCGGTGCTGATGGAGAAGTGCAGACGGATGATAGAAGAGGGCAATGCACATCTAGTATCAAGAAGATATTATGATGCGATTATGAAGAGTTGTGAACTGAAGTTTTAACATGTAATAAAACATATAGATACGGAGGATGAATGAAATGTCAATTGTGAAGGTAAGAGAGTATTTATCAAAATGGGAAAGGGGAGAAGACATCCTGGAATTTGACACCTCGAGCGCTACAGTGGAGTTGGCAGCCAATGCTCTAGGTGTGGAGGCAGGCAGGATTGCTAAGACACTATCCTTTAAGATGGGGGAGGGAGCTATGCTGATTGTTGCAGCAGGGGATGCGAGAATTGACAACGGTAAATTCAAGCAGGAGTTTGGTTTTAAAGCAAAGATGCTTTCACCCGAAGAGGTTCTAGAATTTACCGGGAGTGCCATAGGTGGAGTGTGCCCCTTTGGAGTGGAGCAGTCTGTTACAATATATCTTGATGAATCCATGAAGCGCTTTGGCACGGTATTCCCGGCTTGCGGAAGTAGCAACTCAGCAATCGAATTGACCTGTGCAGAGCTTGAGGAATACAGCTTGGCAAGGAGCTGGGTTGATGTATGTAAGGACTATAATACCTTTTGATCGTTTATAATCAGCTCAAACAGCATATTTAACCGATGGGCAGCTTTTTTACATAGAAGCATACGACCCAGGAATATTTCGAAATAATCCATGACGGGACTAATGTTTGTGTCAATGGTCAGTGCCAGTCGAAATACGGAATGATCATCGCTAATACTAACTTGGGATTCTTCAACGGCATAGTTTACCCTGTCATGGATGTCAAAGGTAACTAAATCGCGGTTGCGGACACGACTTCGTCTGACATCGGTCTTATCTGCCAGAATAAGGGCAGCGGAGATGTGATTAATAGGCACAGCAGTTCCCTCGTCGTGGTTACCTATTGCAGAGATAATGTTGGCATTTTCCTCAG
>DATESP010000235.1:0-3069 GCA_035270645.1 Mobilitalea sp.
CATATTGAGCGAATATGGAACCACAGTCGTAGGGCTTGAGATGATGAGATCCGTTAATGAGGAGAATGCGGAAGAGAACCGCAAGGTTCAGATTGTGAAGTCAGCAATCAGTACATTATCCTTCTCGGAGCTGGAAGCAATAACACATATCTTCAACGAACTAAAAGGAACTGAAGGTATCTTGGTAGCCAGTAAGATAGCAGATCGTGTGGGAATAACAAGATCCGTTATCGTCAACGCACTTCGTAAATTTGAGAGTGCAGGTGTGATAGAGTCCCGATCGTCAGGAATGAAGGGAACCTACATCAAGGTTTTAAATGATGTTGTTTACGAGGAATTAAAGAATTTGAATAATTAGTTATTTCTGATTAAAAATAAACTTAATAAAAAAACGGATTGATGGTAAACAAAAGGATTTGTGGGGTTCCCATAAGTCCTTTTTTATAAGTTAAAAATGTATTAAACTACAAGGTGTAGTATATTTCTACTATTTTCATAAATATATCTTGTGTTTTTACGAATAATAATTATAATATATAGTAAAGGAATGAGGTGTATATATGATAGGTTCTAATGCATTTAATTACATTAATGTACTGGATAAGGCTGCAGATGCAAGCTGGGAACGCGAAGAAGTGTTATCAAACAATTTAGCTAATGTGGATACCCCCGGATACAAGCGTAAGGACGTTCAATTCGAGTCCTATCTTATGACAGCCTTGGTTGGAGATAATTCCTTGGATAAGAGGGTGGCAGAAGCCAGGTTGGATTCTCTAAATTCAGGTGTTTATACGGATTATGCTAACCTTAGTTACCGTTTGGACGGTAACAACGTAGATGTCGATACCGAATCGGCAAATCTAGCGCAAAACCAAATTAGATATTATGCACTATTAGATTCGATGACACAGGAGTTTAGCCGGATTAAGTCCGTATTACAAGCTACTTAACATTGATGGTTTTTGATGAAGTATAGCTCTATCAGAAAGGAGTACAAATAATATGTCATCCATGAATGGAATGAATATCAGTGCCAGCGGAATGACTGCTCAGCGTCTCCGCATGGACATCATTTCTCAGAACATTGCTAATGTGAGCACGACCAGGGATGAGAACGGTAACCCTTACCGTAGGAAAGCTGTGGTCTTTGCTGAGAAGGATGTAACCCCCTTTGGCGAAGTACTTATGAAGACGGATGGAACTGCTGGTAATGGTGTAAAAGTCACTCGAATTATTGAGGATAACGAAGCTGAGTTGAGAAAGGTCTACGACCCCACTCATCCTGACTCAGATGAAGAGGGATATGTGACATATCCTAATGTTAACATTGTTCAGGAAATGACAGATTTAATAGATGCAACCAGATCCTATGAGGCCAATGTTACAGCCTTTAATGCGTCTAAAAATATGGCTCTTAAGGGCCTTGAGGTCGGAAGATAATCGGAGGTAAGAAATGAATATAACATCAGTCAACGATTTATCTGAGCTTAGCAAATACGCAATCAATTCTGCCTCTACAGCAAAAGAAAATCGGAATGCCACCTTTGAAAGTATATTCCAGGCTGCTTCTGGATTAATTACAGAGACAAACAATTACAGTAACGCAGCAGAAGAAGCAGAAATGTCCTATGCACTGGGACTTACAGATAATACCCATGATTTACAGGTTGCACAGCAGAAAGCCAATTTAAGCCTGCAATATACTGTAGCGATTAGAAATAAGGTTTTGGAAGCCTATAAAGAGATTATGAATATGCAGTTCTAATCCATAGGAACTAATCCACTTTAAGGAGTATTAAATCATGGCAGATAAATTGAAAGAAGTACCAAAGAAACTTTTAGCATTATGGAATAAATATACGAGCAAGCAAAAGACCATTATTATCAGTGTGGTCTGTATTGTTGTGTTTGCATTTATCGTATTGATAGTATTATCAGGAAGAATTAAATACGAGGAATTAACGATTGCAGAGGATACCAAGCAAGCCAGCGAAATAATTGATTTGTTGGATGAAGAGGGTATAGCTAATAAGCTCGCCTCTGATAAGCTAACAGTATCAGTAGATATTAAGAAATATTCTGATGCAGTCCTCTTAATTGCCAGTAATGACATGCCCTCCACGGGTATTACACTGGATGAGTTACTTAATAACAGCCTTAGTACGACCAATAGTGACCGGAGTCTCAAGATTAATCTATTCTTACAGAATAAGCTTCGTAAATTCATTATTACCATGAATGGTGTAGAGGATGCGGAGATATTTTATATCCCTGTGGACAATAGTAATACCATACTAGTTCCTGCTTCTGAGACTAATGCTAGTATTTTGCTTAAAACAAATGATGATTTTGAACCGAAGTCAGCCGAGACGATAGCAAAGGTTGTAGCTGCAAGTATAGGTAATAGTTCATCAGAAAAAATAAAAATAGCGGACCAGAATGGTAATTTATTATTTGGTGGGGAAGAGGATCTTTATTCTGGAAGTGCGGCTAGCAAAGAGGATTATAGGGAAAGACTGACTAATACCTTTGAGAATAACCTATATATGATATTATTAAAATATGGATTTGATGACGTTGAGATAGCACCTCATCTGGTTATTAATAGTGACAAGATGAGCCAGCTTTTCACTGAATATCTACCGGCTGATGGTCAGGAGCAGGGTTTATACAGCCACAGCTATACATATAATTCAGAAAATGCAGGCAGCTCCGGCGGAGTTCCAGGCACCACATCAAATGATGAAGTGGGTTATATGATAGAGGACGCTACATCCTCTAATGGAACTGTGGAGATAGAAGAGTATGATTATATTCCGAATGAACGTGTAACAAACATCGAGTTTGAAACAGGGGTAGTAGATTCCAAAGAATCTACAGTTAGTTTGGTCCTCAAGAGGATAACCCAATATACTGAGGAGAAGCTTGAGACCCAAGGCCTCCTGGAAGATACCACATTTGAAGAATATGTATATGCAAATGACAAGGAGATTAAATTAGAGGTTGAAGCGGAGCTTATTAAGATGGTTTCCTTTGCTTCAGGTATTGCAGAGGAGAACATTCAGATAG
>DATESP010000236.1:0-12269 GCA_035270645.1 Mobilitalea sp.
AATATAATGATTATTCTAGATAAAGATAATTTTTATGCCGGTGGAATAGTTGATGGTGTTAAGAAAGGAATTGGAATCTATTATAGAAAACTGGACATCAAGGAACAGCAGGTCTATTATTATTACGAGGGTGAATGGAACAACGATATGCCGAATGGTATAGGAAAAACCGAAAAAGTGACTATTCTGCAGGACTATGAGGGAAAGAGTTTAATTAAAAAGGTAGTGACGTCAGGAGAATATATTAATGGTATGGAGAATGGTCTCATGCAGAAGAATGTATATATCGATGGGCAATTGGTTGGTAATGTATCCTATAAGGCTGTCATAGGGATACCAGAGGCATATAAGGACGGGGATGGGAATACAGTCAGTGCTACCAATGCAGGTGAATATGTGATTGGAATGTGGTACCTAAAGGACGAACCAACTAACGATTATTATAGTATTGAAAAGGATACTATATTGGGTGTAGAAATATATCTTAATAAATAAATAAGGAAGCGAAAGAGTACCTCTTTCGCTTCCTTATTTTTAAGCATAAAAATGTTAAATTAAATAAGTAGTTTTAATCTAGTATGTAGATTATTCAATGATTCCTGCAAGCTTAGCAAGTTCGATAATGGTCTCCTTGGAAATCTTCTTATCATGAAAATCGATAAGTCCTTCCTTGGTTCCGGTGAAAATATCAGCTGGCTCATACTTCTGAAGAATAATTCTACCTTCGTCAGTGTAAATCTCCAGAGGATCTCTTTCTCCGATATCCAATGTCCTCCTAAGCTCAATGGGAAGAGTGATTCTTCCTAATTCATCCAATCTTCTAACAATTCCTGTACCTTTCATAAATGGCCTCCTTTTCTCAAGTGTATTGGGGAATAAAATAGTTTGCTAAATACATCGTCAGTGTGGATACTGACGCCTTACATTTTTTGTATATAGCATTATTATAAGATATCATAGGGTATTTTCATTGTCAATTGAAATATTTGTCAAAACATAGCACAAATAAAACAATATATGTAAAAGGGATGTAAGTGCTCCTAAAAAAGAAAAAAACAGGGACATTTTACTCAAATTCGGGAATATAGTTTATTGTGTAGTGAAAAAGCAATAAGAGAATTGGGCTTATTTAAAACTGTTTCGCGAAAATGCAACATGCTGCACAATTGGTGACTAATTGAATGCTATTTGAAAGGAGCTCATGTAAATTGCTTAACTATCTCTGGGGGTTTATGATTGTTGTAGGCATTATCGTTGGTGTATTAAGGGGTAAGATTGGTGAAGTCAGTAATGCTACTATTAATTCATCTAAGGAAGCCGTAGCCTTATGCATCACTATGCTCGGCATCATGGCAATGTGGACGGGGTTGATGGAGATAGCTAAGAAGAGTGGCTTAGTGGGCTCATTTACGAGAGCGTTAAGGCCGGTCATACGATTTCTTTTTCCAGACATACCAAAGGACCATGTTGTAAATGAATATATTGCTTCTAATATGATAGCCAATATACTTGGACTGGGGTGGGCAGCAACTCCGATGGGATTGATGGCAATGAAAGAGCTAAAGAAAATAAATAACAATTCGGAAAGAGCGAGCTGTGATATGTGCACACTGTTAATCGTAAACATATCCTCCTTGCAGCTAATTCCTGTTAATATTATTGCATATAGGAGCCAGTATGGTTCGGTAAATCCAGCGGAGATATTGATGGCCGGAATTGTTGCAACGACCTTCTCTACGCTTACGGGAGCGATATTCTCAACTATAGCAAGAAAACGAAGTAAAAAAAACGGTCGGTGACAATTAACAGAAAAAGCATTTACCTAATCTTGAGAAGGAGGGGGAAAATTGGGATTTATTATCTATCTATCTGACTATATAATACCGTTTGTGCTTTTTTATATTATAGGGTTAGGACTGCTCACAAAGACCAGCATATATGACGAATTCATTAAAGGAGCAAAAGAAGGCTTTGAGGTAGTCTACGGTATCCTGCCGACGTTAATCGGTCTTATGGTGGGTATAGGCGTTTTGCGTGCTTCTGGAGCATTAGAGCTCCTGTCCGAGTTAATAAAGCCAGTTACTAGCCTTTTGCATTTTCCTTCCGAACTGATACCGGTCGTGCTAGTAAAGCTTTTTTCTTCCTCTGCAGCTACCAGCCTTCTTCTGGACATTTTTAAGGAGTATGGTCCAGACTCTTATCTTGGACGGTTAGCCTCTATCATTATGAGTAGCACAGAGACAGTGTTTTATACTATTGCAGTATATTTCATGGCAGCAGGCGTAAAAAGGTCTAGATACACCCTTGCAGGAGCTCTGAGTGCCTCTCTGGTAGGAATAATTGCAAGTATAATAGTTACAAACCTTGTTTTTTAAGAAACCAATTTATCAAATGTAAATTAATTCTTTTATATAATGATTTTGAGGGTCAAAAGTCCTCGAACAACTTGATCTCGTCAATTTGCACATTCACTGTATATATATCTAAGTGATGCGGAATATAGTTTGATGAGTAACTGTATGAAGTCGTTGGTGCTTAGACCCTGTGTTTTAAGGTCTTATGCACCACTACGTACTTCATCCAAGCGAAAGCGTGTTACGAATGAACTATATTCCGCATCACGATTAATAAATTATATTGTGCAAATTGACGTACAATAAGTTTTTAATTGTATTTTGACACCCGAAGCCTATAATATTATAATACTAAAGTGTACAAGCTATTGTTTAAGGAGAGGGTGATTATTATGGGTTTACTCGGAGCATTCATCGTTCCGCATCCACCGCTGATTATTCCAGCCGTGGGCAAAGGCGAAGAGGAAAAGATTATTAATACTATTGACAGTTATAGAATGGTATCCAAACGGATTAAGGAATTGATGCCAGATACAATAATCATTACATCCCCGCATACCACGATGTATTCCGATTATTTTCATATTTCACCCGGAGAGAGTGCGAGGGGCGACTTCAGAGGCTTCGGAGCAAGTGAAGTGTCAATTGAGGTTAAGTATGACGAGGAGTTTACAGAAACACTTGAGGCCACAGCGGAGAGAAATGGAATAGAAGCAGGAACACTTGGTGAGAAGGAGCCAGGGCTCGATCACGGAACCATGGTACCGCTCTTCTTTATCAACCAATACTTAAAAGACTATAAATTGGTTCGAGTCGGGTTATCCGGTCTATCAGTAACGGATCATTACAAACTTGGAAGATGCATTACTGAGACAGCAGAGAAGCTAGGCAGGAATATTGTAATTATTGCCAGTGGAGATCTATCTCATAAACTGAGGGAGGATGGACCGTATGGCTTCGCACCTGAAGGCGCACAATTTGATCAGGAGATTACAGAAGCAATTAAACAAGGAAATTTTCTGAGATTTTTAGAATTATCTCCGGATTTTTGTGAGGCAGCAGCAGAGTGTGGATTGCGATCCTTTATAATCCTGGCTGGGACTTTAAGTGGTAGAGTTATAAAGTCAGAGCTACTTTCCTATGAAGGACCCTATGGAGTGGGATATGCTGTATCTGCCTTTGAACTAACAGGTGTGGATGAAGATAGACATTTTGATATGGTTTTTGATCAAAAGCAGAAGGATTATGCGAGACAGAGGCAAGAGAATGAGGATACCTTCGTTCATCTTGCGAGATTGTCCCTCGAAACATATATAAAGACAGGTAAATATGCAAAGCTTCCTGAAAACTTACCTGATAAAATGATGAAAAATAAGGCGGGAGTTTTTGTCTCTCTGAAAAAACACGGTCAACTCAGGGGGTGCATCGGAACAATCTCTCCGGTCACAGAAAATATTGCAAAGGAAATTCTTAGAAATGCTGTCAGTGCAGCAGCGGAGGATCCGCGCTTTGCACCAGTCAAGGAGAGTGAACTATTTGACCTGGTCTATAGTGTAGATATATTGTCTGAGGCGGAACCGATAGACTCCACTTCTGAGCTTGACGTAAAGAGATATGGAGTAATCGTATCTTCAGGACATAAGAGGGGCTTACTGCTTCCCAACCTCGCGGGTGTGGATACAATAGAACAACAGGTATCTATCGCCAAGAAGAAGGCAGGAATCCTTAACAACGAGACAGTAAAGCTGGAACGCTTCGAAGTGGTGAGGCATATATGAAAGATATTCATTGTTTCATGGAATAGAATATCTTTCATACATCCATACTAAAATTGAGGTGAAACGTATGGAAAAAGATAAACGAGAAAAGCTTCAACAGAAAAAATCTAAAGAAAAGTTCAACAACATTACCAATTCTGTAAAACCTGAGAATCAGAATCAGGAGCACAATGTTAGAAGAGAAGGAATTGGGCCACAGAACAATAGGTATTAAGAAGGTAACATTAGACTCATAAAAAATACGGTTTGGTCAGGGGAGTACTGCAAATTAAGAGAAAGTGCGGTACTCTCCTTATCTATAAAGTTTGCGTGGTTGAATTAACCGGTAAGCTATTGTATAATAGATTGAAAAGTGAAGGATAAATTCTATCACTTAGTAGGTTTATGTCTACTTTGCACGCATAAATTAAAGATGTACAAAAAGCTGAGCAGAAATGGAATAAATGATAGAAAGCGCAATTTACACTTGGAAAAAGAGGATGACTAATGATTTTTGAGACACATGCGCATTATGATGACAAAGCATTTGACATAGATAGGGACGAATTGCTTCAAAATTTACCGAAGCAGGGAATTGAATATATCGTGAATGTATGCTCGGAGGTTTCAACTGTTGATAAGGTGATTTCACTTACCGAACAGTATGATTATATATATGGAACTGTTGGAATTCACCCAAGTGATTCCATGAATCTAGATGAAGATAAATATAAATGGCTTAAGGAGAAGGCAAGGCATCCTAAGGTTGTGGCGATCGGAGAAATCGGACTAGACTATTACTGGGATACTCCGGAGCGCGAGATACAGAAGAAATGGTTTGCCAGACAGATGGAGCTAGCAAAGGAACTGAAGCGTCCCCTTGTAATCCACAGCAGGGATGCAGCCAATGATACCTATAATATGATGAAAGAAGCTAAGGCAGAAACAGTTGGAGCCATTATCCACTGCTTCGGGTATGGAGTGGAGCAGGCCAGGCAATATATGAATATGGACTTCTACCTAGGAATAGGAGGAGTTGTCACTTTCACGAATGGAAGAAAACTAAAAGAAGTAGTTACTTTTGCTCCCTTAGAAAATTTGGTACTGGAAACAGACTCCCCTTATTTGGCTCCGGTTCCGCTTAGGGGCAAGAGAAATAATTCTTTGAATCTTGATTACGTAGTAAAAGAAATCGCCAAAATCAAGAATGTGGATTATGAGACCGTAGTCCGAGTAACTAATGAAAACGCTAAGAAATTTTATTTCACTGAGAGGTAAACGATGGCTGAACTGGGAAAACCCCAAAATACAATAGAGATACTACAGAAATATAAGTTTGTGTTCCAGAAGAAATTCGGACAAAACTTTCTGATTGATACTCATGTTCTTGATAAGATAGTACATGCTGCAGATATTACAAAGGAGGATTTCGTTCTGGAGATAGGACCTGGAATTGGAACCTTAACGCAGTATCTTTGTGAAAATGCTAAGGAAGTAGTTGCAGTTGAGATAGATAAGATGCTAATCCCAGTACTTGAGGATACGCTCTCGGCTTATGATAATGTTACTGTATTGAATGAAGACATTCTGAAGGTGGACCTAGAAGCGATAATACGAGAGAAGAATGACGGTAAGCCGATCAAGGTGGTAGCAAACCTGCCGTATTACATCACTACGCCAATCATCATGGAGCTGTTAGAGAGACATGTCCCATTGCTAAGTGTGACGGTTATGGTACAGAAGGAAGTAGCAGAGCGTATGCAGGCCAAACCAGGCACTAAAGATTACGGTGCACTTTCCCTAGCAGTACAATACTATACCACGCCATATATTGCTGCTTATGTTCCACCAAACTGCTTTATGCCTCGTCCGAATGTTGGGTCTGCAGTTATTAATTTAAGACTTCATAACACGCCACCAATTGATGTGAAAGATGAAGCTCTTCTCTTTAAGATGATTAGGGGCTCTTTTAATCAGAGGCGAAAGACTCTTGTTAATGGTCTGAATAACTATGCTGAACTTTCTTATACTAAGGAAGAGATTCTGGAGGCTATAAAAGCTCAGGGGCTTTCTGAGTCTATCCGCGGAGAAGCGCTTACACTTGAGCAGTTTGCGGGATTGGCAAATCAGCTGTCTCAGTGAGGCAGGTATGTTCATTGCCCTTTATAGTGAGGAAATATTAAGAGTGCGGTCAGAACACCACGGCAGCACTCTGATGTATAAATATGCTCATATTGAGTATAAAACCCCTATTAATCGAAAGATTGAAGAATATTTAAAATAAATGTTGCATAATTATAAAGTTTAAAGTATAATAAATAAAAGATATCTAAATAATTATTATTAATTATAGACATAATAAAGCAACACAATAAATAAATAGAAAAATGTGTTGCATAATTATTAGGTTTCGATTATCATAGATAGAAATGAAATTAGGCATACTTAGAAAAGAAAAAACCACAAATTTTTTTTGCCCATTTTTATAACTACGAAAAAATAAAATTATATCAGGAGGCTTCTATGAAGAAGAGAGATGACATTCACAAGGTATTGATTATTGGTTCCGGTCCGATTGTAATCGGTCAGGCATGTGAATTTGACTATTCCGGTACACAAGCTTGTAAAGCTCTTAGAAAGCTTGGTTATGAAATCGTTCTGGTGAATTCCAATCCCGCGACAATCATGACGGATACAGCAACTGCGGATGTAACCTACATTGAACCTCTTAATGTGGCAAGATTAACACAGATTATAGATAAAGAAAGACCCGATGCTCTGCTTCCGAATTTGGGCGGACAATCAGGTCTCAATCTTTGCTCTGAGCTGGATAAGGCAGGAGTGTTAACAAAATATAATGTCAAGGTTATCGGTATTCAAGTAGATGCCATTGAGCGTGGTGAAGATAGAGTAGAGTTTAAGAAAACCATGAACTCCCTTGGGATAGAGATGGCAAGAAGTGAAGTAGCATATACCGTGGAGGAAGCCCTTGCAATAGCAGAGCAGCTTGGATATCCTGTAGTAATTCGCCCTGCATATACTATGGGTGGAACCGGCGGTGGACTGGTTTATAATGTAGATGAGTTAAAGTTAATTGTAGACAGAGGTCTACACGCTAGTATGGTTGGACAGGTTCTTGTTGAGGAATCTATCCTCGGATGGGAAGAGCTGGAGCTCGAAGTAGTCCGTGATTCCACTGGCAAGATGATAACAGTATGTTTTATTGAGAATATTGACCCTTTGGGCGTTCATACAGGAGATTCCTTCTGCTCGGCACCAATGCTCACAATCTCTCAAGAGGTTCAAATGGAACTCCAGAGACAGGCTTATAAAATCGTTGAGGCCATTCAGGTCATTGGCGGAACCAATGTTCAGTTCGCTCACGACCCTATAAGCGGCCGTATTTGTGTAATCGAGATTAATCCTAGAACCTCCCGCTCATCGGCACTGGCTTCCAAAGCTACGGGCTTTCCGATTGCTTTAGTATCAGCAATGCTGGCAGCAGGACTAGATTTGAAGGATATCCCCTGCGGTAAGTACGGCACATTGGACAACTATGTACCTGGTGGAGATTATATCGTAATCAAGTTTGCTCGTTGGGCTTTCGAGAAATTTAAGGGTTCCGAGGATAAACTTGGGACTCAGATGCGTGCAGTTGGTGAAGTCATGAGCATAGGTAAGACCTATAAGGAAGCATTTCAAAAGGCAATTAGAAGTCTTGAAATTGGCCGTTACGGTCTCGGTAATGCGAAGGATTTTGCATCTAAATCCAAGGAGCAGCTTCTGAATATGTTACATGTACCTACCAGTGAACGGCAGTTCATCATGTATGAGGCACTAAGAAAAGGTGCTACTGTGGAGGAACTTTTCGAATTAACTATGATTAAGCGTTATTTCATAGAGCAGATGAAGGAACTTGTGGAGGAAGAAGAAACCCTATTATCCTATAAGGGTGAGGTTCCACCTACTGAGGTTCTAAATAAAGCAAAATTAAATGGTTTTTCTGATAAATACTTAAGTCAGATACTTTCAATACCGGAACCCAAAGTACGTGAGGCCAGAAAGGCAGCAGGTATTAATGAATCCTGGGAAGGAATCCATGTAAGTGGTAGTGAGGACTCAAAATATTACTACTCCACCTATCATAACAAGGAAGACAAATCCCCATGTTCCAGTAATAAGAAAGTAATGATTCTAGGCGGAGGACCGAATAGAATCGGTCAGGGTATTGAGTTTGACTATTGCTGTGTCCATGCTGCGTTTGCTTTAAGAGAGCTGGGACTTGAGACAATTATAGTAAATTGCAACCCTGAAACGGTGTCCACAGATTCGGATACTTCTGATAAATTATACTTTGAGCCACTTACTATGGAGGATGTATTAAGCATCTACGAAAAAGAGAAGCCTCTTGGTGTAATAGCTCAGTTCGGAGGGCAAACACCACTTAACCTAGCAGCAGAATTAAAGGAAAATGGAGTTAACATCCTTGGAACTACTCCTGAGATGATAGATTTAGCTGAAGATAGAGACCGTTTCCGTGAAATTATGGATGAACTGAATATTCCGATGCCGGAATCCGGGATGGCAGTAAACGTTTCGGAGGCCCTTCAGATTGCTAGCAAAATCGGATATCCGGTTATGGTACGCCCTTCTTATGTACTTGGCGGGCGCGGAATGGAGATCGTACATGACGACGAAAGCATGTCCGTCTATATGAGTGCAGCGGTTGGAGTTACACCTGACAGACCGATACTAATTGACCGTTTCTTAAATAATGCTTTGGAATGTGAAGCAGATGCTATCAGTGATGGTACGAATGCCTTTGTTCCAGCCGTTATGGAGCATATTGAGTTGGCAGGTATCCATTCCGGTGACTCAGCCTGCATTATTCCATCCTTAAACATTTCTAAGGATAATATTGAAACTATTAAGGAATACACTGTTAAGATAGCTAAGGCAATGAAGGTTTGCGGCTTGATGAATATGCAGTATGCAATTGAGGATGGCATAGTCTATGTACTCGAAGCCAATCCGAGAGCTTCCAGGACAGTTCCGCTGGTATCCAAGGTCTGCAATATTCAGATGGTAAAACTAGCTACTCAGATCATTACAAGTACACTGACAGGAAACCCCTCTCCAGTACCTTCATTAAAGGAAAGCCATTTTACCCACTACGGAGTCAAGGAAGCTGTATTTCCTTTCAATATGTTCCCAGAGGTTGACCCAGTACTTGGACCGGAAATGCGTTCCACTGGTGAGGTGCTTGGCTTGGCACAATCCTTTGGAGAAGCCTTCTTCAAAGCACAGGAGGCTACTAAGACGGAGCTACCGTTATCAGGAACCGTATTATTCAGTGTAAGTGATAGGGACAAGGCAGAACTAGCAGAGATCGCTAAGGGCTTTCACGAATGTGGCTTTAAAATACTTGCAACTGGTGGGACGTATGACTTAATTGTGAAGAATGGCATACCGGCTGAGAAGATTTTCAAGCTGTATCAGGGTAGACCGAATATCTTAGATGCAGTGACGAATGGACAGGTAGACATTATCATTAACACTCCAATTGATAAGAAGAGTGCAGATGACGACAGCTATATAAGAAAAGCAGGCATTAAAGGTAGAGTATGTTATGTAACTACTATGGCAGCAGCCAAAGCAACGATTGCAGGAATCAAGGAAATTAAGAGCAACAAAGCAATTGGAGTTAAATCACTCCAGGATTTCCACAAAGAAATCAAATAGAAAACTTAAAATTAAATTATACTAAATATCGAGGCTTTGTGCTGAATAGTGCAAAGCCTTTTGATTTGGAATAATGGCGGTTTGACCTGAATATATTTAAAAGAATCAAGAAACAACCCAACATTATAGGCAAATAAGGGAGTGATATATTGGCTGACTATAAAAGAATGGTATCCTATATGTATCAATACGATAAGGGTGTGAAAAGAAAAAATGTAGGCTATGTAAGGGTCGAAACAAAGAATAGGGAGTGTAAATTCACATTACATATGCAATTGCTTGGTATTCATGACAGTATTTTTCCGACTTATCTGCTCCAAAGACAAAATGCAGAGCTGGAGCTGGTATACCTTGGAGATTCAATTTTAAAAAATCAAATACTAGATAGTAGATTGATTACCAATGTCTCGGATATAATGAACTCTGGGTACGGTCTCTCCGATATGGGAGGAATGCTACTGTTTCTAAATGACGAAGTTTTTTTTGCGACAGAGTGGGATGATAAACCGGTTGTACTGGACGAGGTTATGGAAGCACTTAAGCCAAAAAAGAATAAAAATAGTAAGACTGCTGACCTAAATTCCGTTGACCTAAATTCCGTTGACCAAACAGTTATGACCCTGGGGAAGGAAGCTGTTATATTAGATAAAAATAGTATGTGTACGCCGGAAACTGATAATGAATTACAGAAAATCATGGAGGATACATCGATACCTGTTTATAAATTACCAAGGGGATGGAAGACAGTAGAGAGACTACAACAAAACAAAATAAAACCTCCACCGGCAGAGAGAACTCAGCAGGTACATCAGATTGTAAAACCTGTAGAAAATAATATACAAGAACAGGAGCTGTGGCAAGAACAGAAGCAAGAGCAAGAGCAGAAGCCAGAGCAGAAGCCAGAGCAGAGACAAGAGCAGATGCAAGAGCAGAGGCAAGAGCATAAGCAAGAGCAGATGCAAGAGCAGAAGCCAGAGCAGAAGCAAGAGCAGAGGCCAGAGCAGAGGCCAGAGCAGAGGCCAGAGCGGAGGCAAGAGCAGAGGCAAGAGCAGAAGCTGGAACAGAAGCAGGAACAGGAGCAGGAGCGAGAGCAGAGGCAAGAACAGGAAGATAAGCAAGAACAGAGGCAAGAGCAGAGGCAAGAGCAGAGGCAAGAACGAGTACGAGAACAAGAGCAGAAGCTAGTACGAGAGCAAGAGCAGAGGCAAGAACAGATGCAAGAACAGGAGTTGAGACAGGATAAGAGGCTGCAGCAGGATCAGGAAATGCGGCAGGAAAAACAGGAGAGCCCTGTGGCCGTAAAGCTGTTTGAGAGCTATCCGAGAATTTACCCATTTGAAGATAATGAGATAACCATTTGTATCAAGATAGAGCCGAAGGATATCGGCTTCCTTCCTGTGGAGGCATGGGTACTGAGCAATAATAGTTTTATGATGCATGGATATTATTGTTATAACCATTTAATCTTGGCAAAAATCAAGAACCAAACCGAATGCCGGTATATCCTTGGAGTACCGGGAATATATCACACAAGGGAGCGATTCATGGCCAGAATGTTCGGTTTTGATTGCTTCAAATCTATACGCAAAAGAGAATTAAGACAAGGAGATTTTGGATACTGGTATATTCCTATATCAATCTAAAAAATTATGACTTGTTGCATCAGAACGGGTAACAAATTGATTGATGAAGGAATATCTGCTGTGATCAGTCCAATTGCCATTGATATTTGCATATGAGTAGGAAATGCCCTCATAGATAAAGTTTAGCTTTTCAATAAGGCGAATCGAAGGGTAATTATAGGGTATGATAAAAGATTCTATCCGATGAACGAGGTGGTCCTCAAGAAGAATATCGATACCCTTGTGGATACTTTCGTAAGCATAGCCTAGGTGGTGAAATTTCTTGCTGAATTTATAACCCAAGATGCAGCTTTGGTAAGGTCCTTTAAGAAAATTATGAAAACAAAAAGTACCAACAATTTCATTGGGGTTATCCTTTAAGAACACCCAGTATCTCAAAAGCTTTCCTTGAAGCATCAGGTTATATTCGGTAAAAAGGGAGGCTTTTTGGTATGCTAGAGTATAGAAGTTAGCCGCCCGTGTCGGCTCCCAAGGCTCAAAGACGGACATGTTATCTTTATAGAAGTACAGGACCTGCTCTGCTGCATCCTTAGAGAGTGGCCTTAAGGTTAGGCGTGGTGTATCATAGGATACTTGCACTGAGTGATTCCCCCTTTAAAATGTTCTTCCCGTGTGAATTATGCTTTTTAATAATTCACACTAACCAACATTCTGTCGCGCCCTCCAGCACAAATCTTGATGAAAAAAGCGACAAACCCTTTCTTTTTTGGTAATAATCTTATTGAAAATATGTAGGTATACTACAGAGCACGGTAGGAGGAGTAGAATTGCTT
>DATESP010000237.1:0-24633 GCA_035270645.1 Mobilitalea sp.
GGATGTGGGAAGCGTCGTCGGACACAGTATAGCCTCTTTAGATAATAAATTATATGTTGTTATAATAGGATTTGCGATAGGTATAGTTACAATCATGGCTGAACCAGCAGTCTACGTATTAACCCGTCAGATTGAAGATGTTACTAGTGGTTATGTGAAGAGAAGGGTGGTTATGGTTACACTTTCAATTGGTGTGGGTATTGCCGTTGCCTTATCTATGATAAGAATACTTATTCCCGGGCTGCAATTATGGCAATTCCTTCTGCCAGGCTATATCATATCGATTGTTATGACTTACTTTGTTCCTAAATTATTTGTTGGTATGGCATTTGATTCTGGAGGAGTTGCTTCAGGTCCAATGACAGCTACTTTTATACTGGCTTATGCACAAGGTGCCGCCGAGGCAATAGAGGGTGCTGATGTTCTAGTGGATGGCTTTGGAATTATTGCAATGGTTGCTATGACGCCGATAATTGCTCTGCAAATACTAGGATTCATATTTAAGCTAAAGACTAAAAAAGGAGGCGTGGAGAAGAATGGATAATGACGCCAAGGTTATGAATTTAGAATTGATTTGCATAATAGTAAATTATGGAATGGGTACTAAAATAGCTAAAACCGCAAAGCAATGTGGTATTTCTGGAGATACAATATTGCTAGCTAGAGGAACTGTTAACAATCAGCTTTGGAATTTTATTGGTCTTTCAGATATAAGAAAAGAGGTAGTATACCTAGTAGCTGAAAGAGAGCTGGCATATCGGACATTAGAAATAATTAATAATGAATATAAATTAAATAAACCCAATCATGGAATCGCATTTACAACATCAATAAGTGCGGCACTGGGCACTAGAGGTTTCAATTGTGATAATATGAGAGCTGAGAGAGGTGAAGATAATATTATGTATCATGTGATAACAACAATTGTTGAAAAGGGAAGGGCAGAGGATGCTATTGATGCTGCAATTAAAGCAGGATCAAAAGGAGCTACGATTATAAATGGTAGAGGCTCAGGAATACATGAGACAAGCAGATTGTTTTCGATGGATATAGAACCAGAAAAAGAAATTGTGATTATTCTTTCAGAAGCTGCTATGACTGATAAGATTGTTTCGGCTATAAGGGAAGACCTAAATATAAATGAACCTGGAAAAGGTATTATCTATGTTCAAGATGTAAATAGAACTTATGGTATATATAAATAGTAATTGCGCTTATTTAATCATTCAGGTAGGGTGGTTATTCATGAATTATTCAATTTGATGAGTATATGTATATATAATATTAATGCCAACTATTAAAGTAAAGTAGTTGGCATTTTTTCTTAAAGTTGGGACTTTAGGCTTTTATAGCCCATCGTAATTTAGCAGAACGGGCACGGCTGTTACTGTAGCATTCTTCTGCAGAGGGTCGAATAGCATCAGGAGCAATTTCGCGATAAATACCTTCACGTAAAAACCTTTGAAAAGATTTTTTGACGAGACGATCTTCTCCTGAATGAAATGAAAGTATTGCAATGCGGCCACCCTCAGCAAGAGAAGCAGGGAGTTTTTCTAAAAACTCATATAATACTTCAAATTCATTATTGACATCAATTCTCAAGGCTTGAAAGCATCGCTTACAGGACTTTTTAATGTCATCATTTCGATTGAGTTCCGGGAGAAATTTAAGTGCATCTTTTATAATTTGTTGGAGCTGAGTTGTGGTTGATATGTCATTTCCTTTTTTGATTTCGGAAATAATAGCACGAGATATCACTGCAGAATTAGGCTCGTCCGAATTCTCATACAACATACCTTGCAATTCATCTTGCGAAATGGTTTTTAAACGGGTAGCAGCTGATATTCCTCGATTAGAATTTAGGCGTAAGTCCAAGGGACCTTCACTCTTATAGGAGAATCCTCTTTCAGGGTTGTCTAGTTGCATTGAAGATACACCCAAATCTGCCAATACGAAATTTAGGGGTCCTGCTTCGCTTGTAATTTGATCTATGTTTGAAAAGTTCATTTGTTTAATTGTTAATATATCAGTGCCATATCCTAACGCAGATAAGCGTTCTCTAGTGCGCGGTAATTCAATTGAATCTACATCAATAGCATATAGGTGTCCTTCTGAATTAAGACATTTAAGCATCTCCAAGGTATGACCACCAAACCCAAGTGTTGCATCTAATCCTTTTTGCCCGGGAGCGATTTGTAAAAATTCTAATATTTCATTAACGCAAATGGAACGATGCATACCAGCAGGAGTATTGCCCTTTTGAATTACCTTTGCAACATCATCAGCGTATTTCTCTGGCTGAAGTTCCTTATATTTTTCTTTATAGGTTTTAGGGTGAGTGCCTTCATATCGAACACGTCGCTGATGCTTTGGCTCTATATTATCTATTGGGTTCATTACAATCCTCCGATATCATTTTATGATTTTTTCTAATTATTATTTACATCATATGATATCAAATACAATATATAAAAGCAAACATTTATCTAAGCCATGAGTAGACTAAAGCTTTGATAAGACGAGAGGGAATCGTATCTTTATTGAATAAGCGTTTATTTACTTTTTAGTGTAGTCTTTTGAATGAGCTTGTCAAACAATACAAGTAGTGCCGGTAACACACAGGCCACCATGGTAAGGGATAGTAGTGTACCTCTTCCCAGTAAGGTTCCAAGTTCACCAATAATCGGGTTGCTTGTTGTATATGCCAGCACATATCCAGCGGTGGCTAGAATTCCAGCGGATATGAGAATGGCAACCAAATTATCCCCAATGGTCACTCGCATAGCCTCCTTTTTAGTGAGGGCTTTTCTATTACTTAAATAGGCATTGGTGAATAATATTGCATAGTCAACAGTTGCTCCCAGTTGAACTGTACTTAATATTAAGTAGCCAATAAAATTAATGGGTATTCCTGTAAAATAAGGAATTGAAAGATTAATCCATATCGCCGTTTCAATTGAAAACAGTAGAAAGAGAGGAAGTATCAACGAACGGAAGGATATGAATAAAACTATAAATATAGCGATTATAGCTACGAGATTTATTCGGGTTAGGTCAACTGAAACAGTATTCTTTATATCAAAAAGAGTTGTACTTTGTCCCGCTAGATAATATGTTTCATAATGTATGGCTGCAGTATCCATAACAGCCTGAACGGTATCAAAGGCTTCTGAACTTTCCTCAGAAGTGTCGGTGTAAAGGATAATACGTGAGAAATTTTCCGAATAAAATTGTTTGGTCACTTCTTCAGGAACAAATTCAAGCGGAATTTCAGTTCCTACAGAAGTGATGAAGGATACGACACCTGTCACATGAGGAATTTTGGAAAGCTCCATGCAAAGCTCGGATTCCGTGATAATATTTTCCCTTGGTACTAATAATACAAGAGGGTTATCTTTACCAAATTTTTTTTCAATATCTGAGGTATCATTTCCTACTCGGGAGGCGCTTGTTACACTACCCATACCATACATAAACTCGGTTTTTGACTGAGCTAGGAAACTAGGTATGACTACGATAACTGCAAGAATTAGAAACGGAATTCTTATCTTCATTAACAAACTACCTGATTTTTTGAATTCCGGTAAGAATTTACGGTGTTTCGTCTTATCGATAAGCTTATAGCACATAAGAGTCAGAACCGGTAAAAATATCATAACTGAAATAAAGCTAAATATAATTCCTTTTAATAGATTAAGTCCTAAATCTGCACCAACACCGAAACGCATAAATATTAATGCTGCAAAACCAAATATTGTTGTGGCGGCACTCGCTGCCACTGTCGGTAAGGATTTCTTCATAGCAAGTATCATGGCTTCTTGTGGTTCATGAGTTAAGCGATAGCTCTTAAAGCTGTGTAGCAGGAAAATAGCATAGTCCAACGACACGGCAAGTTGTAAGATAGGACTGACAGTCTGAGTAATAAAGGATATTTCACCAAATATAATATTTGTTCCCATATTGATAAAGATGGCAACACCTATACTGGATAAGAACAATAATGGCTCAAGCCATGAGGTGGTTGTAATTAACAATATGATGACTATTATCGGAAGTAATATAATCATTGCGTTTAAAACCTCTGAAACAGACATGGCTTGTGTTTCAGCCGTAGCAACAGCTTGCCCTGCGGCAGCGTTATCTTCACCTATGATTTTATAAATAGCATTGACTGTATTTCTTTCACTTCCGTTTTCAATTGTTACGGTCATCAAAGCGTTATTATCTTTATAATAACTATCTAGTATGGTAGAATCCATATAATCGACTGGTGTTGTTGTGAGAATATCTAAACCAACCACATCATCAAGCCAGCTAATGGACTTAACTCCTTCGATTGTTGCTATTTGTTCTTTATACGCCAGTGCTTCTTCAATAGATACATTGTTTAACATAATTCTTGCATTGGGCATCTCGCCGCCAAATTCAGTCTCCATTATCTTAATTGCCTTGGTAGACTGTGCGTCCTTAGGCAGATAATCTGCCATGTCATAATTAACCGAGACCAATGATGATAAGGCAATACTTAATACAGTACTGATTAGAAAAATTATTAAAATGATTTTTTTGTGCTTGATTACCGTCCTTGAAAATGTGTCCATAGAAATTCTCCTTTTTAATAACAATTCAGTGCTAGTTACAGGGCTTCTTATGAAACCTATGTACGCGCTGAGATACTGGGATCTGAATAGTTATTAATTATTAGTTATTATACATCGTGTTGACAATTTGGTATATATATAGTTTAATGACAGAATAGCTGAAATACAACTAGCAGATAATTAGTTAATGACAGTTGTTAAACATAAAAAGGCAAATTGTTTAGTAAATAACATTATCATTAAATTTGTATCGGTGTAACGAAACCGTATAATACACTTGTACAAGCTAGTTCAAGAATCATCTATAGATTTAAATGTGAAAAATAAATAAAGAAAGGCACGGTAATTGATATGAAAAGTGACAAAGTCGACCGGAGAGTCAAATATACCAAGATGGTTCTAAAAGAGAGCTTTATTAATCTACTTGAAAAGAAAGAAATCTCGCAAGTCTCCATTAAGGAGCTTTGTGAAGATGCTGACATCAACCGTGCTACCTTTTATGCGCATTATAGTGACCAATACGACTTGATGAGGAAGATTGAGCATGAATTGCTAGATAATATCAATGTTCAACTTTCAGAGTTAGATCAATATGATGACATGAATGCTGTCTTAACAGTAGAAAAGATATTTGAGTACATAAGGGAAAACTCAAAGCTATGTAGATTGTTACTTAGTGATAGAGGAGACTTCAGCTTTCAAAAGCAGATTATGATTCTTGTGTATGATAAAATAATTACAGAATTAACGGATAATAATATGATTACCAAGGAAGACGCTGAATATGTATATTCATTTACAATATCCGGGTGTGTGGGACTTGTTCAAAAATGGCTAGATGAAGACATGAAAAAGTCCGCTCACTTTATGGCAGAGATGGTGATAAAGCTTACTTTAGGATTAATGAATTCATTTAAGAAAACTCACAAATAAAAGGAAAATGACAGCTATCAAGAAAAATACCCTGAATCAATAATGATTCAGGGTATTTTTCTTAGAAGGTAATTAGAGGGTAATTAGATGATAAATAGAAGGTGACATTATTTGTTTTTCAAAAAGTATATATATATCTACACAGATTAATGAAAGGTGACGATATAAAAACTAAGGAGTAAATGGATGTATTTAGTAATATATCATGGAGGATATCATTTTAGGAAACCTATTGTAGCATCGTACAGGAATTAAGACCTTATCGGTAAAATTGCTGATACGAAAGAAAGGATGTGTACCTATGAAAATTGACTCCAGTGTGGTTGCAATGTCATCAGAGCGATATTATTGCAGTATGTCCCATGCCAAATCCGCATCATTAGTTACTACTTCAGACGAGGCTCCAAATGTGAGCGATTCTGAGAGCGCTATGGATTATACGGAAGTTCTGGAAGAAAAGTCTAAGCAAAGTCAAAAAGAGCAGGAGAAGAACAAGCTTGCAGATCATATTGCAAATATGACGCAGGGAACTAAAGAATCGAAAAATGTTAATTGGTCAGCTACAAAATCGGTATATGAACTTAAGTTAGAAATTTTGAAGAGAATATACGAAATTCTTCGTAATGGGAAGGGAATTAAAGGTGATTTATTAAGCCCCTTCTATCCTTCAGACAACTCATTAGCTATTGCCCCAGATAGCATCAATGCTGATGTCTCTAGCAATATTAGTAATGGGAACAATGGCGGTACTAACAATAATGCTATTAGCGGTACGGCTGGGACCATATGGAAGAGGACAACAGCAGTATCAAGTTTTCAGGCTGAATATGAAAATACCACTTTTTCATCAAATGGCACTGTAAAAACAGCTGATGGTAGGACAATTAATTTTAATGTAGACATAGAAATGTCAAGAGCATATTGTGAAATTAATCAGAGCTTTACTCAAGAAGCTTATATACTGACTGATCCGTTAGTAATTAATTTGGATGGTAATGTAGCTTCTGTCAGTGACCAAAAGTTCTTATTTGATATTGATTCTGACGGAAAGGAAGAAAGTATATCAAATATTGGCATAAACAGTGGATTTCTTGCATTAGATAAAAATAATGATGGAACGATCAATGACGGATCTGAGTTATTTGGAACTAAATCAGGTGATGGTTTTACTGATTTAAGTGAATATGATTTAGATGCCAATGGATGGATTGACGAAGCAGATGATATTTTTCATAAGCTTAAGATATGGACAAAGAATGAAGATGGGACAAATAATCTGATATCAATAAAGGAAGCTGGGGTTGGAGCACTGTATCTAGGCAATGTCTCCACAAAGTTTTCGTTGAATAATGATAGTAATATGACAGATGCCGTAATTCAAAGTACAGGAATTTATTTAATGGAGAACGGGCAAACAGGAACATTGCAGCATGTTGACCTAGCTACCCTACTTGAAAAAGCAGTTTAGCAACGAACATTAAGAAGTATAAAAGCATAGTTTTGGAATGACTGATTACTCCATCAAATATACTTAATTAAAAGTATGTTTGGTGGAGTTTTTTATGGGAGCGATAGGATATGAAGAAAAACAATTTAGAGAGAACAGATATAATGAGAAACATTATAAAGGTAAACATTATAAAACTAAACGTTATAAAAATATATTAGCAGTTCTTTTCTTATTTATTAGTTCTTATTTTTTTGGTGGTGGAATTGCCATGCTACAAAACGCTTTTGGTAAAGTAGAGGCGAGTGCTGATAATTGGGGTCTTGGTTTTATTCAAGATGGGCAGCCACCAAAAGGGAATGCCACAGCAGATGAACTTAAAAAGTATGATGCCTTCTATATTGGAAATACCAATGAGAAGGTAATATATCTAACATTTGATGCGGGTTACGAGAATGGCTATACTCCTGCGATTCTTGATGCTTTGAAAAAACATAATGTACCAGCAACTTTTTTTTTAGTAGGAAATTATATTGCAACAAGTCCAATTCTTGTCAAACGGATGGTGGAAGAGGGACATCAAGTCGCAAATCATACCTATTCTCACCCGAACATGTCCAATATTTCCACATTAGATGCCTTTTGTAATGAACTACAAAAACTCGAGACGATTTATGAGAATATCATAGGTCAGAAGATGATAAAGTATTATCGCCCTCCTCAGGGAAAATATAGTGAACAAAATTTACAGATGGCGAAGGAACTTGGGTACAAGACCTTCTTTTGGAGCCTTGCATATGTGGATTGGTATAACGATAAGCAGCCAACCAAGGAAGAGGCATTTAAAAAGTTGATTGGTAGGATCCATCCGGGAGCAATCGTATTACTACATAGTACATCAAAGACAAACTCTATTATACTTGACGAACTTCTTACAAAATGGGAGCAGATGGGATATACCTTTGGAAACCTGACGGATATATGTCAATAATGGGGTGGTAGAATTAAGAAGAATAAAATCATGAAGTAATTCCAACATGAAGCTAGTGTGATAATAGTGCTGGACTTCGGGCATTACTTATCGGGATGAAAAAAGCAGATGAGGTAAGTCGTACTTTGGTTGTACGAAATGTAAGTAAGGAGGTATTAAGCCTGTTCGAAATGACTGGTTTTAATGAGATATTGGTAATCGAATAAATATGTATCTATTTACAAAAATAGTAAAGTACACAAATACGGGCATTTTATTGGTTTTATACAAAAAGGAAAAAATATAAATTCAGCCTAGTGGCACATGATTCGAATTATGTTCGAACTTGATTGATGCAATATCAATCCCATTTATGTGCAAAATTGCTGAAAATATATTTTTATTTTTTATATAGGTAGATAATCCACATTGAAACAACCAAATATATGTAGTTTGTTCATTTAGCTTTATTTTTTCAATTAAATGTGGTTTAATGTTTCAAGAGCTCATTTTTTGTAACTACTATACTGAAATAATATTGTCATGTGTATGTTGTGTTACGTAGAGATGTACATAATGTGAATACCCCCGAATTTTGATTATAGAATACAGGAGATGTGAAATGAAAAGGTTAGTAATCGGTATATTAGCTCATGTAGATGCGGGGAAAACGACTTTGGCGGAAAGTATCCTGTATCTAGCCGGGGTTATCAGAAAATTAGGCAGAGTCGACCATAAGGATGCCTTCCTTGATACTTACGAGCTAGAACGTTCCAGAGGTATTACCATTTTTTCAAAACAGGCAGAATTCACATATAAGAATATAGAAGTGACACTTTTAGATACTCCAGGACATGTGGATTTTTCTGCAGAGATGGAGAGAACTTTACAGGTTCTGGATTATGCTATTCTAGTTGTTAGTGGAAGTGATGGTATACAAGGCCATACAGAAACCTTATGGAGACTTCTTAATCTATATAGAATACCAACATACATCTTTGTAAATAAAATGGATTTGATAGGAACTGACCGCATGAAACTCATGAGAGAGTTGAAAAAACATTTAGATGATGGATGTATAGACTTTAGTGTAAATCAAGATAGGGAAGTTATAATGGAAAATATAGCAATGAGTAACGAGACATTGCTTGACAAATATATAGATAGTGGAATTGTAGGGACGGAAGATATAGTATCATTGATTACGGAGAGAAAGATATTTCCGTGTTACTTTGGTTCTGCGCTGAAGCTTGAGGGCATCCACGCATTTCTTGATGGTCTGGAACACTTTTCAGTTAGCCCACTTTATCCCGATGAGTTTGGTGCGAAGATTTATAAGATAGCAAGGGATGATCAGGGCAATCGCCTAACTTATTTGAAGATTACCGGAGGCAGGTTAAAGGTTAAGATGCTACTTAGTAACCGCAGAGTAAATGGTTCAACTTTAAATCTGAAGATAGATGATGTGAATTTACAGACTGCGAAGGTACAAATGCAGAAGGAACTGGAGCTGGTTGAACAAGCAGTGAAAGAGATAGATATCTGGGAAGAGAAGGCAGACCAGATACGTATATATTCAGGAGCCAAGTATATACCGGCTAGCGAAGTTGTAGCAGGTTCTATATGTGCGGTTATGGGCTTAAGCAAGACTTACCCTGGTGAAGGACTGGGAATTGAGTCTGTATCGGATATGCCGATTCTGGAGCCCGTACTTAGTTATCAGATAATATTACCACCGGAGTATGACATCCAAATCATGCTTTCTAAATTACGCCTATTGGAGGAAGAGGATCCGCAGCTTCATATTGTTTGGAATGAGCAGTTGAAAGAGATACATTTACAGTTAATGGGAGAAGTGCAAACAGAGATTTTAAAAAGTCTCATATTGGAACGCTTTGGAGTTAATGTTGAATTTAGTTCGGGCAGTATTGTATATAAGGAAACTATTATGAATTCAGTGGAGGGTGTGGGGCATTTTGAACCCTTACGGCATTATGCAGAGGTACATCTGCTTTTAGAACCGGGTGAGCCCGGTAGCGGACTTGTTATTACCTCATCCTGCAGTGAGGATATACTGGACCGCAACTGGCAGAGATTAATTTTAACTCATCTAAAGGAAAAAGATCATGTGGGAGTATTGACTGGGTCACCGATTACTGATATGAAGATTACTCTTATTACCGGGCGTGCACACCTAAAACATACAGAAGGCGGAGATTTTAGACAGGCAACCTACAGGGCGATTCGGCAGGGTTTAAAGAAAGCTACAAGTGTTCTTCTAGAGCCATATTATAGTTATCGTTTGGAAATACCCTCAGATACGTTGGGTAGAGCTATGTCCGATATTGTGCGAATGGATGGGAGCTTCACGCCACCTGAAACAGATGATGATTTGTCTATACTCACTGGATACGTTCCGGTGGCGACTATGCAGGGTTATCTAGCGGAAATGACTTCTTATACCAGGGGTAGGGGAAGATTGCTTTGTACCTTGAAAGGATATGAACCCTGTCATAATTTTGCAGAAGTGATAGAGACAATTGGTTATGACAGTGAGCGAGATCTGGAGAACCCAACGAGCTCGATATTCTGCTCTCAAGGGACAGGATTCCTAGTTGAGTGGGACAAGGTTAGGGATTACATGCATTTGGACAGCGGGTGGGAACCAGAAGTTGCGGAAAGGCTGAAAACAAAGGAATGTCCAACAGAGCTGGAGGAGCCGAATAGATCCACAGGGCTGAAAGAGTCGGAAGGTCAAGAAGCACCTGAGAGGCTAACAGGACATGAAGGGTTAAAGAGAAATCAAATAATCACGAAGTCTCAAGCAACCTATAGTGGTTCTTTGCAAGAGGACAAAGAACTGGAAGCAATCTTTACCCGTACTTTTGGAGCACTCAGGCAGAGACAGAGTGCTTCTCAGAGTGGCTTAGGATATGAGAAAAAGGCTGTTGCTGATAATATACAGGGAATACAAGCAATAGACATGGAAAAAAAGGAGCCGATAAAGAAACCTATTAAGGAATACCTGCTGGTAGATGGCTATAATATTATATTTTCCTGGGATGATTTGAATGAACTTGCAAATGAGAATATGGATGCAGCTAGAGCTAAACTAATGGATATTCTATGCAATTATCAGGGCTTCAAGAAATGTATTCTTATACTTGTATTTGATGCATATAAGGTAAAGGGCGGAATTGGTGAGGTACAAGATTATCATAATATTCATGTAGTATATACCAAGGAAGCAGAGACGGCTGATGAGTATATTGAGAAGGTGACCCATGATATTGCACGAAAGCATCATGTTACAGTGGCTACTTCAGATGCTTTGGAACAACTGGTTATTCTGGGTCAAGGTGCAATCAGGCTCTCTGCCAATGACCTAAAGGAAGAAATAAACCGGGTGAGGGAGTTGATCCACAGAGATTATTTGGAGCGGCCACGTACCGGGCGTAATTATCTAGGGGATCACTTGAGCAACGAAATCAAAGAGTATTATATCAATAAAAATGGAGTTATTAATAGTGGGGAGTAAACTCACAAATGTTAACGCCAACCACCAAAGAATGATGGTTGGCTTGGTGTATTCTTAACTAATTACTTATCATCAAATTTTGGACCTGGTATATCCCAGGATGAATCTATTTGTGAAGGTATTTTTTTTAGATCGTCAGGGAAGTGCTTTGGATCCGGCCAGCATACCTGTTGCTTCTGGAGTAATTTTATGCAAATATAGATAACTGACTTGTCAGTGAACTCCTGAAATTCTTCCTCGTTGAGAAAGCCATCAATCGGTTTGCCCTTTTCATCAATATCAGCATCATAAACAGCAGACCATTCTAGTTCACAGAAAACTGGCTCGTTGAAAATCTCAATATTGGATCTATCTGCTTCTCTGATGTTCTTACCCATTCTCTTTTCGTCAAAGTATCTGGCTACCTTTTCCGGTAGATTTGGTATAATGTGAGGTCTGTTTCCACAAAAATCTACCTTAGTATAGGTCTTAAAAGGAACATGGACCGTAGTATCTTTGATTGTACCTCCGATTCCGCAACCCTTAGAACAGCTCTTAACTGCATATTCGATATTCTTTCTGACATAGCCTTCAATGAAAACCTTATCAGTCGGAGGAATATACCGGCATTGTGTAATGAAAATCTGTTTCTCGACTCTTTTGATTTCATATGATGGCTCATTCAACCTGATTTTGGATTCGGAATCGATCTGAACGATAAATTCGGCTAGTACCTTAGGAATCTTATAGTCTCCACCAAACCAAGGTTTGTTTTCAGCTGCTGGAAGTGTATCTGCACTGAGAACAGCCGCATCACATTCCTTTTCACATTTTCCACCCTTATAAGCTTCTGAATAGGAATCATTTGCTTTATAACAAGCTGAATCATCTTTGTAACTATCCATATTTTTATCTCCTTTACTATGATTAATATACATATTATCTCCTCCTCGATAAATGAGGCATTCCCACGGCATTCCTTAGTGGGATACCTAATATATCCTATGCATAAATTTACCATATGTGACATAATAGTATATAATAAGACACGAAGTAAAGGTCGAAATTATAACTGCTTTTCTAGTATAAAAAATAAATCATCAAGCATGGCTGATGCCGTCGGCCTTGCACCAGCGCCCTGACCATAGAAAGCTCTTTCACCACTTTCACTACTTTCAATAATGATTATATTGTTGTTTCCTTTAACTGCCGCAAGAAGTGAATCTTTCTTGACCTCAACAGGTCCTACATGAAATGAGAGTCCGTTTAAAGAATCCTCTATACTAAAGATGGACTTAATAACTGTACCCCTCGATTCAGCGAAATCTAAATCCTCTACGGAAATATTACGGATTGATTTTGGGATAATTTTAGTAGGTTCCACCCATTGTTTCAGACCAAATGCTGTTAATATCACTGTTTTATAGAGAGTGTCATAGCCGTCAACATCCTCATCTACATCATTTTCAGCATAACCTTTTTGCCTAGCATTTTTTAAGGCAGTGTCAAAGCTTACTTTATTTTCACCCATTTCACCTAGAATATAATTCGAGGTAGCATTACAGATACCATAAATTCTATTAATTTGCTCACCTTTAGCAATACTGTTCAATACCCTTGAGATTGGTATTCCACCTCCCACAGACCCGTCATAGCAAAACAGCGTATCATTTCTTTCAACTTCGGCCATAATCTCTTGTCCATAAAGAGCAAGGCATTTTTTACTAGACATAATCACTGATTTTTTCATTTGAATTGCTGATAAAACCAATTCCCTTGTCAATTCTACACCATTACCTCCCAGGCATTCGATGACAATATCTGCGTTTTCTAGAGCCTCATAAGGCCGATTAGTTAATGACAGGGTTGAGAGATCAATACTTCTTTGTTTTTTAGTATCGCGGACAAATATCTTACCAATATTAATTTGGATATTATGGCTTTCAAGTATAGAAGACTTATTATTCAGAATGTATTCCAAGAGCTGTGAACCAACAACTCCCAAACCTAGAAATGCTATAGTTAACTCTTTTATCATATTATTACTCCTTTTCATATTTGACTTGATTTTTAGTTAATCACAGATTATCATAGGATTACATATTAGTAAAATTCATAGTTACGATACTATATATCAATAATATTGATAAGGAGCACATATGGAGATACGAAATTTGATATCCTTTAAGAAAATTGCCGAGTTACGGAGCTTTTCTAAGGCGGCTGTAGAATTAGGCTATTCACAGTCTACTGTTACGATGCAGATAAAGCAGCTTGAGAGTGAACTACAGGTAAATCTCTTTGACCGTATTGGGAAGACTATAAGATTGACGAATGAGGGAAACGATTTTCTATGCTATGCCAGTGAAATTATATCAATTGCAGAAAATGCAAGGCAGGTTATGAGCAAAGATACGGTTCCCAAGGGAGAATTAATAATAGGATTGATGGAATCCGTATGTACGGCTTATCTGCCTCAAATTCTGAATGAATTTCATACAGCATACCCAGGAGTTAATACTATCATTAAAATTGGAACCTACCAAGAGCTTTCTAACATGCTGAATACAAATTCAATCGATATCCTTTGGGTCTTTGACACACCGATTGAGACGAAGGAATGGAGTAGAGTATTTACTTATGAAAGTGATATCTCCGTGATCTGCTCGCCGCAGAATGAATTGGCATCACGTACTAAGGTAAATCTTTCTGACATTATCTTAGAACCGTTCATCCTAACAGAGCAAAATTGCAGCTATAGAACTATCTTTGAAAATACTATATTTTCATTAGGTCTTAAACCAAATGTATTTCTTGAGATAGGAAATACAGAGATTATCAAAAAATTTGTTGCCTCTAATTTAGGTATATCAGTACTCCCTATGTTCACGGTTATAGATGAATTGAAGAGTAACCGGCTTTCACAGATTAATTTATCGGAGTTTAGTCTGACGATGCAGGGGCAGTTATTTGTACATAAGAATAAATGGTTAACCCCAGGTCTAAATTCATTTATAGATGTTGTGAAGAAGATTATATAGGAAATCCTATAACTGCTCAGTACCTTCACAGTCACATTTATATGAATAATAATTTGAGACACTCTAGGACATAATCATTTGTGGTACTCAAGGACATAATAATTTGAGACACTCTAAGACATATTTATAAATGAATCATACATTTACAAAAATAATTATTTTTGTACTTGACATTGATAGAAATCGATGTATAATTAGATTATAAAGATTGTAAACAATATAATTGAATACAATAATAAGAAATATAATAGTAATAGTAATAATATGAAATATGAAATATGAAATAATATATAATGAGTATTGACTAAACGAATAGTGTATAAAGCATATGTAAATATTATAAATAACCATATTAATCAAAGGAGGATTTATTATTATGACAAAGAAAAAAATAGGAGTATTAGTTGGCAGTCTTAGAAGAGGTTCATATAGTAAAAGTACAGCAAATGCATTAATGGAATTGGCTCCCGCAAACTATGAACTTGAAATAGTAGAAATCAGTAATCTTGATTTCTTCAACCAGGATTTCGAACAGGATGGTAACACACCGCCTGCATGGACAGATTTCCGTGAACAGATCAAAGGATATGACGCTTTTATTTTGGTAACTCCTGAATACAACCGTTCGTACCCTGCAGTACTTAAGAATGCATTAGATGTTGGATCTAGACCATATGGACAAAGTGTTTGGAATGGCAAACCCGCAGCGGTTGTAAGTGTATCAATTGGTGGAATAAGTGGCTTTGGAGCCAATCATCATCTTCGCCAAGTCTTGACTTTCCTTAATATGCCGACGATGCAGCAACCAGAAGCCTATATTGGAAATGCTACAGAATTATTTGATGACGCTGGTAAGCTGATTAATGATAATACAAGAGGATTCCTGCAAACGATAATGGATTCTTATGTAGCATGGGTTGATACTAACTCAGCGATACGCTAGAGTATAATTTAAATTGTGAAAAGGAGCAATTTGTTGAGAGGGTGATTACCCAACAGCAAGATTGCTCCTTTTTTTGCATGCTAATGAAAAGGTTGATAGGGGATGCCTAGACGGCAATGTTGTAAAGGGATTATTCGAAATGATTGACCAGGGAGAGATGGATAAGATATTTGAATAGTGGTGACATATTCCCACCAAAGTAGGAGAGTACTTACTTAATTTGGTGTTAAAAAGACCGTTAGAAATCAAAATCATGTCGATATCGATTTTGGCTTCTAACGGTCCTTTTTTAGTCCATATAATCTTATTTCGTATAATTATCAAAGTATCCCTGAACTAATACAATCGGTGTTCCTTTATCGCCACTACCGGAGGTCAGATCACATAGGGATCCGATTAAGTCCGTCAAACGTCGGGGAGTAGTACCCTGGGAAACCATATTGCCGAGCAAATCATTATCTTTATTGCGGATATAATCAGAGATGGCATTCTTTAATTCCTCACCGCTTAATTCGGAAAAATTATTATCTGCAAGGTATTTTAGCTTGACCTCGTTAGGCTGGCCCTCAAGACCTGCTGTATATGCAGGAGAGACTACCGGATCAGCAAGCTCCCATATCTTCCCGATAGGATCCTTAAAGGCACCATCACCATAGATCATAACTTCAATGTTTTTACCAGTCTTATCGAGCATCATCCTCTGGATATTATCTACGACAGGTTGGCAGTCACGGGGAAATAATTTTACATTTTCCTCGGTAGCTTTGTTGCTTCCAAGTAAGCCATAGTCTTCGTTGTAGCCGCTTCCGTTCACCGGAGAGGTAAGAATCTCATCAAGACTATAGACAGTCGTAGCACCCGAGGCCTTTAGAAGGCGTTTGGTACGGGCACGGGTGTGAATATCACAGCATAATACGCTGTTGGTATGCTTAAGTATCGCACGGCAATCATTTGCAAGAATGATCTCTACCTCACAGCCTGCATTTGTAATTAACTCTTTATAATAATCAATGTAGTCCACACCAGTAAAGGTATGCTTGTGGTAACCAAACAATTTACGGTAGATATCTTCAGTAAGGACATCGGTCCAGGGATTAACACCCTTCTCATCCAAAGTATCTAGATCCACGAGATGATTACCAACTTCGTCAGAGGGAAAGCTTAGCATTAAAATAATTTTTTTTGCACCTTTCGCGATACCCTTGAGGCACATAGCGAAACGGTTCCTGCTTAGAATCGGGAATATTACACCGATTGTATTGTCACCAAATTTGTTCTTGATATCAGTAGCTATCTGATCTACAGTTGCATAATTACCCTGCGCACGTGCTACAACAGCCTCTGTTATTGCAATGACATCTTTATCATTGAAATTAATATGCTCAGATTTCGCTGCATCAAGGACACTGTTTACAACAATTTCTACGATATCGTCTCCCTTGCGGATAATAGGGGCACGGACACCTCTGGATACTGTACCAATTAGTCTTGACATAATATTCGCTCCTTTAACTTAAGGTTGACCACTGGATGTGGGCAATCAGATTATTCTTAATTATGATTATCTTATTTACCATGGAATATTATAACACCTTTATAGCAGTTAGTAAAACAAATACTCTTTATGTCTTCCATAAGGCTTGCTTATATTAAAACAAAGCTGGTGTTAAGATCCTTATGAGAAACAGGTTCTTAGCACCAACTTGATTGGAAAGTTATGAGTAAAGCATAATTAGCACTTAAGTTTTAATTGTTATAAGGATCGATGGTCTGGATAGTACCATCAGCATTGTATGTTATCTCAGTAAATTTAACGCAACGCTTGTGGTTGACACCATCGGATAAGGAACTGTCGTGATAGAAGAGATACCATTTGCCCTTAAATTCTACGATAGAATGATGTGTTGTCCAGCCGATAACAGGATTTAAAATTCTCCCCTGATAAACAAAGGGTCCTTTAGGATTCTTGCTAGTAGCATAAACGATATAATGAGTTGTTCCTGTAGAATAGGATAAATAATAAATTCCATTGTATTTATGCATCCAAGGACCTTCAAAATATCTTCTGTCTTCATCACTTGTTAAAAGCAGGTTACCGTTTTCATCTACAATAGATAATTCTACTGGTGTTTCCTTTAAGCTTAACATGTCCTCACTTAACTCTGCAAATCTTGGTCCGATAGCAGGCTTAGAGCTCTCGGGTCCTTCTCCTTCAGCGTTAAAGGTTCCGGTCTGCCATTTTTCTAACTGACCTCCCCAGATACCACCAAAGTACATGTATGCCTTATTATCGTCATCGACGAAAACAGCAGGATCTATGCTATAGGTTCCTTCGATATAATTAGGCTGCGGTGTGAAGGGGCCTTCAGGCTTCTTACCGGTGGCTACACCCATTCGGAATATGCCATCAGAATCTCTAGCCGGGAAATAAAAATAGTAAGTACCATCCTTATAAGCAATATCTGGAGCCCACATTTGCTTACTAACCCAGGGAACATCTTTCATATTAAGGGCTTCACCGTTGTCAACGCAGGGGGAATTTATATCATCCATCGATAAGACATGATAATCCTCCATCTTGTATTGGTCACCGTTATCATTGTCTGGACCATTATGGTCAAGATCATGGGAAGGGTAGATATAAAGTTTCCCTTCAAATACATGTGCCGATGGATCCGCAGTGTAAATATGGGTAACTAAAGGCTCGTTCTTTTTAGCGAATTTGTCCATATGTTTTCTCCTTGTATATATAATGTAATATTGATTCCTTAATGACTATTATAACAATTTTCGAGAAACAATCAAGGAAAACCTTACAAAATAAGAAATATCTAACAAAATAAAGTGAATGTATGAAAATGCAAATTTGCACATCAAAAAAAACTGATCACGTATGGAACATATATGATAGCAGTTGAGAAAGAAATCTATAATGAATTTCTTCTTCAAGTGCGTAGATATGTATTATATTTCAATGGATATTGGGAGTATTACAGATAAATCTTATTGAAATGGACAGTAATCTATTATTAGAGCGTAGTATTAAATTGATTATTAATTACAAATATATCCATTAATTGTATTGTAAATTTAATGTAATATGATATAATTTTCTTAAGAAAATTGTGAATATTATATCATATGTAATGCGAACTAAGTACTTATGTAATTCGAACAAAGTACTTATAGAATTGTACTTGACTTAAAGAGGAGGTTCAATATGAGTGAGATGGTTCAAGACTGTAACACAGCTACACAGGAGGAGATGCAAAAATACGCCCAAATTGCTAACATCGTTGACCTATATAAGGATAAAGAAGGAAGTCTAATTCAAATCCTTCATCTAGCACAGGAGATTTATGGCTTTTTACCACTTGATGTACAGAAGTATATAGCTAATTCCTTAGATAAATCACTATCTGAAGTCTCAGGAGTCATTACCTTTTATTCATTTTTCTCAACTAAACCGAGAGGCCTACATACTATTCGGGTTTGTCTTGGCACTGCCTGCTATGTTAGAGGTGGAAAGAAGCTTGTGGAGCGCCTTCAAGAGCTTCTGGCTATACAGCTTGGAGAAACTACAAGGGACGGGAAGTTTACCTTTGAGATAGCACGCTGTATAGGAGCCTGCGGGTTGGCACCGGCCATGATGATTGATGATGTGGTATATAAGCAGGTAAAAGTCAATAATATAGAATCCATTCTTTCAAAATATTAGGTCGAAACCGGGGGTGAATTAATGGTAAAGGATAGAATTAGCAGTATTGAAGATTTAAATAATATTAAAAGCTGCTATAACCAAAATCTTACAAAGTATAAGTATCAGATATTGGTATGTAGTGGTGCAGGGTGTATCTCATCGAACTGTGGAGAGGTAAAAAAGGCCTTCCTTGCAGAGGTAATCGAGAATAATCTTCAAGAATACGTGACTGTATATGAGACAGGCTGTATGGGTACCTGTGCCGTGGGTCCAGTAGCACTTATTTTACCTGAACGAATATTTTATACGGAACTGACTCCGGAGAAAGCACAAGAAATTTTTAGTAAACATATTATTAGCGGAAATGTAATAACAGAATATACCTTCTTTGACCAATCACTACATAAATATATTCCAGTTATAGATGATATTGATTTTTTTAAGGAACAGGTGAAAATTGTACTGCGAAACTGCGGTATTATGGAATATTCCAGTATGGATGCATATATTGCCAGGGACGGATATTATGCCATAGCAAAAGCCTTAGTAGAAAAGAGTCAAGAGGAGGTAATTGATGAGGTTAAAAAATCCGGTCTAAAAGGTCGTGGAGGTGCCGGATTTCCGACTGCTATTAAATTACTATCAGGGTATAGGGCGGTAAGTGAGAATAAGTATATTCTCTGCAATGCAGATGAAGGTGATCCCGGGGCCTTTATGGACAGGAGCTTGATTGAAGGAGATCCACATACTCTAATTGAAGGAATGATGATTGGCGGATATGCCATCGGAGCGGATATGGGGTATATCTATGTCAGAGCAGAGTATCCAATTGCTGTGGAAAGACTATCAGCTGCCATAGAGGAAGCTCGCAGTCGAGGGCTGTTGGGAAGCAGAATATTTGACACCGATTTTATGTTTAATCTTGAGATAAGAATCGGAGCAGGGGCCTTTGTATGTGGAGAAGAGACGGCATTGATGTCTTCAATCGAAGGACTGAGGGGTGAACCTAAGCAGAAGCCACCTTTACCTTTTCAGAAGGGCTTATTTGGTAAACCTACTATTATAAATAATGTTGAAACCTTTGCATCTATTCCCTCTATCATGCTAAAGGGTGGGGATTGGTATGCTGGGTTTGGAACAGAGAAGAGTAAGGGTACAAAGGTCTATGCTCTTGCCGGAGATATTGTAAATACAGGTATTATCGAGGTTCCGATTGGAAAGCCGCTAGGAGATATTCTATTTAGTATAGGAGGAGGTATAAAGGATAAGAAGAAATTTAAGGCAGCACAGATTGGAGGGCCCTCTGGTGGTTGTATTACCCAGGATAATCTAAATATCTCCACTGAATATGAATCCATAAGAAAGCTTGGTGCGATAATGGGCTCAGGTGGATTGATTGTAATGAATGAAGACACCTGTATGGTAGATAATGCCCGTTATTTTATGGATTTTATACAAGATGAATCCTGTGGAAAATGTACAGCCTGTCGTATAGGAACAAAGAGGATGCTTGAAATACTGGAGCGAATTACCAAGGGGGAAGGTAAAGAAGGAGATATAGAGCTTTTAGAAGAGTTAGGGGATACGATTAAGGACACTGCGATGTGTGGTTTAGGCCAATCCGCTCCGAATCCGGTATTAAGTTCGATAAGGTATTTCCGTGAGGAATTTGAGGAGCATATCAGTAAGAAGTATTGTCGTGCAGGAGTCTGCTCAGAACTCTTTATCTCTCCTTGTGAAAATACCTGCCCGGCCAATATCAATGTACCAGGATATCTGGCACTAATTGCTGCAGGAAGATTTACGGATGCTTATCGGTTGATAAAACAGGAGAATCCTTTCCCGGCAGTATGTGGACGAATTTGTACACGACCATGTGAGGCTAAGTGCCGCAGGGGTTCTACTGAAGAAGCAATAGCTATCGCAGATCTGAAAAGATTTGTTGCAGATTATGCATACAAGAATGAGAAGCCATATGAGGATGATGTTGTGTTCCCTAAGAATGGTAAGAACATTGCTGTTATCGGAGCAGGCGCATCAGGCCTAACCTGTGCGTATTATCTGGTAAGAATCGGATTTACTGTAGATGTATATGAGGAACAACCTGTAGCTGGAGGAGTATTGGCCTTTGGAATCCCTGAATATCGACTACCCAAGAAGGTACTAGCTCATGAGATAGGTTTGATTAGCGGGGCTGGTGTAAATATTATACTTAATACGGAGATTAATAACGATCTTGATTTTAAGAATTTGAAAATTAAGTATGATGCAGTTTACCTAGCAACTGGAACTCAGTTTCCACAGAAAATCAATATTCCGGGTGAAGAGCTACCAGGAGTAATACATGGTATTAATTTCCTAAAGAGCGTAAACCTCGGACGTAAAGTCGATATAGGGAAAACTGTTGCAGTCATAGGTGGTGGCAATACTGCCATTGATTCAGCTAGAACAGCTTTGCGTCTCGGAGCTAAGCGGGTAATAATTCTTTATCGCCGTACAATTGATGCGATGCCAGCCTCCGAATATGAAATCCATGAAGCAGTTGCAGAGGGAATCGAGATACAGGAGTTAGTTGCACCTGTAAAATTTATCCCTGGGGAAGACGGCAGGGTAGCAAGGATAGAATGCATCAGGATGAGACTTGGCGAATTTGATAAGACAGGAAGAAGAAAATCAGTAGCCTTCGAGCATACTAACTTTCTCCTAGAGGTCAATACGGTGATACCGGCAGTCAGCCAATATACGGATCTTCCATTTATTCGCAAAGATGAAATTACCGTTACAAGTTGGGGAACCTTTGTAGTCAACGAGGATACTCAGATGACTACGATGGAAGGCGTATTTGCCGGTGGTGATGTTACCAGAGGACCTGATACGGTAATACAGGCCATTGCTGATGGTAAGCGAGCTGCAGTATCCATTGATAAATATTTAGGCGGAAAAGGGATACTGAATAAAGGAAAGCCTATCGATATACCTAATAGCTTTGATGAGGATGAGATTGTAGCCCATAAACGTTTTCCCCTGGATATGCTGGAGGCAGAGAAACGTAAAGATTCCTTCGATGAGGTGGTACTGGGCTATCATAAATTGAATGCCATTGCAGAGGCGATGAGATGCTTACATTGCGATCGTCGTTAAAAGTCTGAGGAAAGAACTACGAAGTCAACACAATGCTGTAAACTACTTGGTTCAAGGGTATTTGATAAGTCGTCAAGCTGCAAAGAGGCAGATGGGAGGAATTATGGTTAATCTTATATTGAACGGTAAACAGGTTAAAGCGCTGGAGGACATGACGATCATGGAGGCTGCTAAAGCAAATCATGTTAGTATTCCTAATCTGTGCTACCTGGAGGGAATACATAAGATTGGTTCCTGTAGAATATGCGTAGTTGAGGTGAAGGGAGCGAAGACACTTCAGGCTTCATGTATGACCATGGTTTCTGAGGGTATGGAGATATACACGAATACGGAACGGGTCAGAAAGGCAAGGAAGGTTTTGTATGAGCTACTGTTATCAGATCATACTAAGGACTGCCTAAGCTGTAAGCGTAACTTGAGTTGTGAACTCCAGGCGCTGGGTAAGACCCTTGGTGTAGAGGAAACACGCTTTGAAGGAGAGCATTCCGAGCGTGATATAGATGCCTCTGTGTCAATTATACGGGATATGTCAAAATGTATACTATGTAGACGATGTGTCACTATATGTAACCAGATACAAGGAACCGGAGTGTTAAATGCTCAAAACAGAGGCTTTGACACCGTAATCGGACCAGCAATGGAGCTACCACTCGGTACTGTGGACTGTGCGTTCTGTGGTCAATGTACTGTGGTTTGTCCTGTAGGTGCGCTTAAGGAGACCGATGCTACTCAGATGGTTTGGAAGGCAATTCATGATAAGAATAAACGTGTTATTGTACAGGTGGCCCCTGCTGTAAGGGTAGCTCTTGGTGAGGAATTTAGCTGTGAGCCAGGTACGGGAGTAACTGGGAAACTGGCAGCGTCATTACATGCATTAGGGTTTGATGATGTATTTGATACCAATTATGCAGCTGATCTAACCATCATGGAGGAAGGAACAGAGCTGCTTAACAGGCTAAAGAATGTTTTAACCAGAGAAAGCGATGTGCTTCCTATGATTACTAGCTGCAGCCCTGGATGGATTAAATATGTGGAACATCGGTACCCAGATAAACTAGAGCATTTGTCATCCTGTAAATCACCTCATATGATGTTGGGGGCACTAATAAAATCATATTATATAGAGAAAATAGGAGTTAAGGCCGAGGATGTCTATGTCGTATCCGTGATGCCCTGCACAGCAAAGAAATTTGAAATTTCTCGTGAGGAGATGAAAAATGACGGTATTCCTAATGTTGATGCAGTACTGACTACCAGAGAATTGGCGGATATGATTAAGCAAGCAGGTATTGATTTTATGTCACAAAAAGATGAGGAATTTGACCATCCACTTGGAATGTCAACCGGTGCGGCGGATATCTTCGGTCTTACCGGTGGGGTAATGGAAGCTGCGCTCCGTACTGTGTATGAATTGATAACCGGAAGGGAGCTACCCTTCACAGGACTCCATGTAACACCAATTGTTGGGCTAGATCAGGTTAAAACAGCAGAAATTCTGATTACAGACACGTTAGAGGAATATCAATATCTGAATGGCGTAGTCCTAAAGGTAGCAGTAACCAGTGGTCTTAAGGGAGCTAAGCTTTTGATGGAGCAGGTCGCGAAGGGAGAATCCCCGTATCACTTTATCGAAGTGATGGGATGTCCTGGTGGATGTATTACTGGCGGTGGACAGCCAAGATCAGCAGATTTAGAGGTAAGGGAGAAGAGACTGAAAGGCCTATATAAGGAGGATGAGGGAAAACTGTTGCGTAAATCCCATGAGAATCCTTATATAACATCCATATATAAAGAATACCTCGGTTATCCGAACAGCCATAAATCCCACCAGCTGTTACATACCCATTATGTAGCCAGGGGTAGATTTAATGAACTGACAACGGAGAGGTTTGTACTGACTAATTATCCGCATAAGCAGCAACACAAGCAAAGCCAACAGAAACAGGCACAGGGTCGCAGAGAGGATCAGAAGCAAGAGGATTATCGCATCGTAGCCCTAGAGGCTGAGAACGCTAGATTGAGAAACGAATTAAAGGAAGCACAGAAGTAAGTATAGAAATTGACATCCATTACACCAAGGGATATCTGGATTATTAATTAATCTTGATATCCCTTGGCATATTATAGGCTTATTGATAATGCTTATATAAGAAAAAGAAGGCTTTACATATAGTAAAAGAATTCTTTATATACTTATAAAAAGATGATATTATAATAACATATCTTATTATGAATAAATTAGCCAACTTGTTAATCTAGCCTTTATTTAGTATACTGTAAATTGAAATCTATGGCATTATGGAGGGCGTTACGATGCTTCGAAATAAATTAAAATTATTG
>DATESP010000238.1:0-3650 GCA_035270645.1 Mobilitalea sp.
AATTCTTCCGGTCTCTGAATCATGGATTGTTGCACATGGGAAGCATACGTTTGGTACGAATCCTCGTTCTTCATACCATTCCTGTGGAGTTAACAGGAAAGTTTCACATCTATACTTTACAATGGAAGGATTCTCAAGATCTAGAATAGCTCCTCCGATAGAGTAGACAAAACCGTTACAGGTTCCACTTACTCCGTGGTAGAATACCAACCATCCTTCACTTGTCTCAATCGGAGTAGCTCCTCCACCTATTTTTACAGTTTCCCACCATGCATGTCCTCGGCTCATAACATGTCTATGTCTTCCCCAGTAAACCATATCCGGACTTTCACTAACGAATATATCACCAAAGGGTGTATGACCGGAATCGGAGGGTCTGCTTAGCATCATAAAATTACCGTTTATCTTTCTAGGAAACAACACTGCATTTCGATTATAAGGAATAAACGGACACTCTAATCTTGTAAAGGTCACAAAGTCAGTTGTCTTTGCCATTCCAATTGCAGCACCGAAGAAATCCTGACACCAAATAATATAGTATGTATCTTCAACTTTAACAAGTCTAGGGTCATATGCATATGCTGGCATTGCTGGATTTCCCTCTTCATCCAGAAATGGAATTCTATTTTCTTCAATTTCCCAATGAATTGCATCTTTACTTCTTCCTAAATATATATAGGGAATTCCATTCGTCTGCTCTCCCCTAAAAACGCCGATAAACTCATCTCCATAGGGCATTACTGCACTGTTAAAAATCCTGGCAACACACTTTACCGGATTTCTATCGATAATCGGATTTTCTGAATATCTCCAAACAGGAGCATCCTTAATCCCAACAGGTCTTTCCTGCCAAGGTACATTTGGTACTATCGGAGCAATCATTTTTAGCTCATTCATAATAATTACCATTCCTTTCTTCATAACCTGCAAACTTAAGAATGCAGGCAGTTTCTTCATCATCATGGATTTTAGTGTCTCCATCATACCAGTTTCATGCGTTTTGTACGTATAATGCTCTATAATGCACTATTATTTATGGAATTTGCTCTATATTAGGCATAATTATAGCACACAAATTGCAATTAGTCACCACCTATATAATACATAAATAATTATCTTATATACCATATTAAATTGCTTTTGCAAACAAAACACTTTACAAATAAGAACACAATTAAGTCTCTATGAATAGATAATATTAGTTACCAATATGAAGCTTCTGTGTTATAATTATTTTATAAAACAAAGGCATAATATATCAATAGTCTCATATAATTTCTATGCTGGTATTATTGGAATATATACAAATCATAAAAGGTGCACAAGTACGCTAAGGTGTTCTTGACCAGGAATGAGGGAAAATATGGAGCAGTATAAAACACCTGGCAAAATTACTGATGAGCAGATTTATTTTTTTCACGAAGGAACCAATTATAAGACTTATCACATGCTTGGCGCTCATCTTGTCAGTCTCGACGGACAGATAGGTGTTAGGTTTGGTGTTTGGGCGCCAAACGCAAGTTGGGTTAGTGTGGTAGGTGATTTTAATGACTGGAATCTTCAGGCCAATGCAATGCATAAGCTAGCCAACTCAGGTATCTGGGAGCTGTTTCTACCCAAATTAGGAGCTGGGCAGATATATAAATACGCACTTTGTACGGCCTCGGGTGAGATTCTGTACAAGAGCGATCCCTATGCATTTGCTGCACAATTAAGACCGGAGACAGCTTCTGTAGTCTATGATCTTGAAGGCTATACCTGGACAGATGAAGCCTATATGGAACTAAAGAAAGAGACTCCCCCCTATGATAAACCCTTAAATATCTATGAAGTTCACTTGGGCTCCTGGAGAAGGAAAGTAGATAATAGTCTCTATACCTACCGCGACCTAGCATATGAGCTTGTGGATTATGTGGTAAATATGGGCTATACCCATATTGAAATATTACCTGTTATGGAATATCCCTTCGATGGCTCCTGGGGTTATCAGGTGCTTGGATATTATGCTGTTACCTGCAGATACGGATCTCCAAAGGACTTTATGTTTTTCGTGGACTGCTGCCACCAACGTGGAATCGGTGTGATTCTGGATTGGGTACCCGGACATTTCCCGAAGGATTCTCATGGTTTGGCGAGGTTTGACGGTACCGCACTGTATGAACACCCGGATCCCAGGCAGGGTGAACATCCCCAATGGGGAACCTTTACCTATGACTATGGCCGACCTGAGGTGAAAAGCTTTCTTATTTCAAATGTAGTCTTTTGGCTAGAATACTTTCATGCGGACGGAATCAGGGTCGATGCAGTCACCAGTATGCTATATTTGGATTATGCTAGGGAAGACTGGGTTCCGAACTGCTATGGTGGTAGAGAAAACCTTGAGGCTGCTGCTTTCATGAAGCGTATGAATGAAACTGTATTTTCCATGTTCCCGAACACATTAATGATTGCGGAGGATTCCAGCGAATGGCCTATGGTGACCTCTCCAACTGAGGTTGGGGGATTAGGCTTTAATTTTAAATGGAATATGGGCTGGATGAACGATACTCTAAAGTATTGCTCTATAGACCCCCTTGGACGTAAATGGAATCATAACATGTTAACCTTTTCTCTAACCTATGCATTTACTGAGAATTTTATCCTACCTCTCTCCCATGATGAGGTAGTTCACGGAAAATACTCCTTATTGGGCCGTATGCCAGGGGATTATTATTGGAAATTTGCTGGATTAAGAAATCTATATGGCTATATGATGGGCCATCCTGGCAAGAAACTTTTATTTATGGGCGGAGAAATCGGCCAATTTATTGAGTGGAATTATGACTCCGGGCTGGACTGGCATCTACTGGGATTTGATCTACATCAAAAGATGCAGAATTACGTGAAGGCCCTGAATCACTTTTATCTAGAGCATTCCTGTCTATGGGAAGACGATTATGATTGGAGCGGTTTTCAATGGATTGAAGCTAATGATCGTGACCAAAGCGTAATATCCTTTGTCAGAAAAGACAAGAGTTCTAATAACCTTCTTGCTGTTGTGATAAATTTTACACCGGTTACAAGATATTCTTACAGAATCGGAGTTCCAAAGGCAGATTCCTATCGCATCGCCTTTAATTCTGACGAATCCCGCTTCGGTGGAACCGGTCTTCAGGTAACAGAAGTTTTAGATTGCGAGTCGATTGCATGTCATGGTTTTGAACACTCTATATCCCTTACGATACCGCAGTTGTCCACCCTCTTCTATCAACCTGTCGGATAAATTGATTGAAAATACTATGATTAGAAACATTTCGAGTAGAATTCGCTTGAAATCGGCGTGAAAGTACGAAGTTGTATATGATTTTAATTGCTATACCAACTCAGATAATCATGTTTCGCATTAGAATATATAATCATAAAGTTAAAGGAGGTCTTGTTTATGGCAGCAAAAAAGTGTGTGGCTATGCTTTTGGCCGGTGGTCAAGGAAGCAGGCTCGGAGTGCTAACGGAAAATGTAGCAAAACCGGCAGTACCTTTTGGGGGGAAATATCGTATCATCGATTTTCCCTTAAGTAATTGTACTAACTCTGGGATTGACACAGTAGGGGTTCTTACACAATATAAGCCCTTAAAACTTAATTCCTATATCGGTATCGGTCAGCCTTGGG
>DATESP010000239.1:0-14313 GCA_035270645.1 Mobilitalea sp.
CTTCTTATTATCGGATAATATTTGCTTTGACATTTGTTCTATTGAAGCTAATACTCGTTCGGTATTCCCAAATCCAAATTCTAGGTCTCCTGCGTCAAATATCTTCTTATCTGATAAATCTAGGTCAAGATATGGGCTGTAGGTCTCAATTCCATAGCTTTCATTTCGGATGGCACTACTTGCAAACCTCGTTCCCGGGCGATATGAGGTGGTGCCATCAAAGGGCGCACCAAAAAGCACAATGTCACTATTCTCATACTCCTGGTCACAGGCAATGAAGGTGTGGATATTTCTATTCATTTTCATTTAGCTGCTCCTTTACGTAATTGGGAAGTGCGAAGGAACCCCTGTGTAATTTGGTATTATAGTATTTTGTTTTTATACCTAAAGCATTCCACTTATCCTCATTTAAATCCTTTAAAGGATCATAATTCTTTGAGGCATATCCGAACAACCAATGTCCTGAAGGATAAGTTGGAATATGTGCCTGATAAACCATTGTAATGGGGAAAGTTTCCTTAATACGTGCATGGGCTCTCTTCATAGCCTCGACATATTCCTCATAATAGGTGCTCTCATGCTGATTCACCAGGATGCCTTTATCATTTAAGGCTTTGTAACAATTACCATAAAACTCCTTTGTAAATAATCCTTCTCCTGGACCAAAGGGATCAGTTGAATCCACAATAATAAGATCATATTCACTTACCTTACGACGCACGAATTTCAAACCGTCTTCATAAAAGATATGCACTCTAGGATCATTTAGCTTGCAAGCAGTCTGAGGAAGAAATTCCTGACAAAGCTCCACCACCATCTGATCGATTTCTACCATATCAATATTCTCGATTCCTGCATATCTTGTCAATTCTCTTATAGTGCCGCCATCACCCGCACCAATCACTAATACATTCTTAATATTAAGATTTGTGGCCATGGGAACATGGACAATCATATCGTGGTAGATAAATTCATCCTTTTCAGTAACCATCAGATATCCGTCCAAGGTTAAAATCCTACCGAATTCATATGCATCCAGTATGGCAATATGTTGGAAATCACTTTGTTTACTTACCAATTGTTCCTTTACCTTCAAAGAAAATTTCACATTTTCCGTGTGGTGTTCCGAATACCATAATTCCATTATTACCTCCATCGTTTATATATATGTTTGGTACCTTAAAATTTACGTTTATTTTACACTTACTTCATCTACGATATTGATATGTTCAACCTTCATATCCTTTGGTCCGGTCAATACACTGCCCTTTTCCTTGGCATAGATAATATAATTAATTATTTCCTCAGTAATCCGCTCTCCAGGAGCTAGAATCGGTATTCCCGGTGGATAGCACATAACAAATTCCCCTGAGATATAATGGACGCTATCCTTAAGTAATACAGACCTCTTATCACTGTAAAATGCTTTCTGGGGTGTCAATATAACCTCCGGATTGATGTATTCATGAGTTAGCATCCCAACTTTGTCCTTGCTATGACGGCGCTTAATTTCAGCTAGAGAGGAAATCAGTCGCTCTACCTCAAAGGCACGATCACCTGCAGAAATAATAGCAAGGAAATTACCGATATCTCCAAATTCTATCTGAATATCATATTCCTCCTGAAGCAGGTCAAATACTTCAATTCCTGCAAGTCCGATATCTGTCGTATTAACTGAAAGCTTTGAACAGTCAAAATCATAGATGGTATCTCCATTGATAATTTCATTTGAAAAAGCATAATATCCACCAAGCTTATTTATTTCTAATCTTGCATAACCAGCCAACTCCAGAGTCTTTGCCACGATTTCTTTGCCGTTAAGATACATATTCTTTCTGGCAAGATCCAGGGAGGACATCAGTAAATAAGAACCGCTGGTAGTCTGAGTTAAGTTAATTATTTGCCTCACATATCCGCTATCGATTCCATTGTTACACAATAAAAATGAACTTTGTGTTAAGGATCCCCCTGTTTTATGCATACTGACTGCAGCCATATCTGCACCAGCTGCCATGGCACTGACTGGCAAATTCTCACCAAAATAAAAATGTGCTCCATGTGCTTCGTCTACTAGTACACGCATACCGTTTTTATGAGCTATCATTACAATCTCTTTTAAGTTAGAGCAGATACCGTAATATGTTGGATTATTAACCAGTATCGCCTTTGCTTCCGGATGCTTCTGAATAGCAAGCTTTATATCTTCTAAACTCATTCCTAAAGGAATTCCTAGCTCATGATTGACACCGGGATTAATATATATCGGAATTGCACCGCAGACAACGAGTGCATTGATGGAACTTCGGTGTACATTTCTGGGCAAAATCAATTTATCTCCAGCTTTACAGGTGGACATAATCATAGCCTGTACCGCTGCTGTTGTTCCATTCACCATCAAAAAAGCTGCCTCTGCGCCGAACGCCTCAGCGGCCAGCTCCTCTGCAGCTTTAATAACTGATGTCGGATGAATCAGATTATCCAGAGGCTTGGCAGAATTCACGTCAACCCTTAAGCAATCAAGGCCCAAAAACTCAGTAAGCTCTGGAGTCCCTCTGCCTCCCTTATGTCCCGGCACATCAAAATGAACAACACGGTCTTTTTTACTCTTTAATAAGGCATCCCTTAAAGGTGCATCGTATTGTGTATATTCCATAAGAAACCTCCATGACTAGTAAATATTCATACCACTGAAAATCTCAATCATTTCCTTGCGGAGACTGTTCGTTATCTCAAGTCTCTGCTTCGGAGGTAATTCATAAACATCCGTATTAAAAAGATAATGCTGTAAATCAATCTCTTTAATCAGCATTTTCGAATGAAAGATATTAGACTGATAGACATTTACATCAATTGCATCATATTTAGTCAAGGTCACGTCGTCAATATAATCCTGAATCGAGGTGATGTTGTGGTCAATGAAATATTTCATACCGTGAAGGTCTCTGGTAAACCCTCTGACACGGTAATCTATCGTCATAATATCGGAATCAAAGCTTGCAATCAAATAATCCAACGCATTTAGTGGTGATATCTCTCCACAGGTTGAAACATCAATATCCACTCGAAATGTAGATATTGAATTGTCAGGATGATGCTCTGGGAAGGTGTGTACTGTTACATGGCTTTTATCAAGGTGGGCATGTACTGTCTCGCCGGTGCTCTTGATATATTTTCCTTGGTTACAGGATTCATCTATATGTTCTGAAGATAATGAACCCTCGGCAATCAATATATTAACGGAGGCCCCCTGCGGTTCATAGTCCTGCTTTGATATATTAAGAATATGTGCTCCGATCATCTCGGTAACATCAACTAAAATATTCGTCAATCTCTCTGAATTATACTGTTCATCTATATAAGCAATATAATCTCTCTGTTCCCTCTCACTTTTCGCATAGCATACATCATATATGTTGAAGCTAAGTGTCTTTGTGAGGTTGTTAAAGCCATATAGTGTAAGCTTGTTCTCCAACCCTAACATCACAACCTTTCTACTAAATATAAAAGCTGTCTATGTAGTATTAACAGCATTGACTATTATACAAAAATGTATGCAAACATGCAAGCATTTTTTTAATATTGCTAAACACCATGTTTAGTATTACTGTCATTATCCGAAATAACTATATATATACTATCTTACGGAATAAAAAAAGCGAAAATCTCCACAGTTGTACTAGAGAATTTCGACTCTTTTCTTTCTATCAGCTTTCTTTTTTCTAAATATCGAGTGTCATTTGTGCTTCTTCCTCGGCCTCAAGCTTAAAATCCTCAAGCTTCTCTGGATTCATGACCGGTAAGGAATCAAGGGACTGTAAACCAAAGTTTCTTAGGAACTCCTCGGTTGTGCCGAAAAGAATCGGTCTACCTGGGGCATCTAATCTGCCCATCTCACAGACAAGATTGTACTCAATAAGTTTATTGACACCAAAATCAGATTTGACTCCTCTGATTGCTTCGATTTGTAGCTTCGTAATTGGTTGTTTATAAGCAATTATAGATAATGTCTCTAATAATACATCGGTCAATATATGCTTCTTGGGAACATGGGTGATTTTTATTATAGATTCATATAGAGAAGGCTTAGTACATAACTGGAAGGCACTATCTAGTTCGATAATGTGAATTCCCCTCTCCTCCTTCTGGTATTCATCCATCATGCTACGTATAATTTTTCGAGTTGTCTCCTCATCATGATCAATTGCAGCTGCTAACCTGTCTAGTTCTACTGCTTCCCCCATCGTAAAGAGGATTGCTTCAATCTGAGCCTCCACAAGCTTTATCTCCATTAAAAATTAACCTCCTCCATCTGTATAACATCTGTTGCCATATATGTAACGCTGATATCGTCAAACATTTTATTCTGCTCAATAATAATTCTCCCCATTTTAATCAATTCAAGAATCCCAAGGAAGGTTACGATAATCTCAATTTTACTATGCTGTGCCAAAAGCAGGCTGCTGAACAGAAATTTCTTATGTAATAATCCGTATTCCTGTATCTGAACCAGCTTCTGCGACAGATTAATTTCCTCTTTTTCTATCTTACCAAATTTACTTCGGATGGGATCAATCTTATCCACCTGTTTTTTAACAATTGATTTAAATATTTCATGCAGCTTTGATAAGGTAAGATCATTTAAAAGTTCATCTACATCGATGTCCTCCTTATAATCTGCAATTTCCTGTGGTATTGAAGGTAGCTTAAATAATACTCTCGAAGCATCCAGCTGCTTGTCCTTTAATTCAACTGAAATGTACTTGTACATCTTATATTCCAAAAGCCTGTCCACCAATTCCTGTCTAGGGTCAACCGGCTCTTCCTCATCGGTCACCTCAACAGGTAATAGCATCTTGGACTTTATGTTAAGTAGGGTTGCAGCCATAAGAAGAAATTCACTCATGACATCTAGATCCTTTGTCTCCATAATTCTAATATATTCTAGATACTGTTCAGTAATTTCAACAATCGGAATATCATATATATTAACCTTATTCTTATCAATCAAATGAAGCAGAAGGTCTAGAGGGCCTTCAAAGGCTTCCAATTTTAAAGGTATACTCATATTACTCCTTTCAACACCTAGGCGTATTATCATTCTCATGTTCACCGTAATAGTATAATTTCTAACTATTTTGATTTTAATATGATGGATACCAGCTCTGGTCGATTAAATAAACGTGGCATGTGGGAATGTGTCCCTAACCCCCTGGATACGATCATACTTTTACCATTTTCAGTAAATATACCTGCATCATACTTGGGGAAAAATTTATATTGTGGAGAAATCAACCCTCCAAAGCGGGGTATTCTCATCAGACCACCATGAAGATGTCCTGATAGTATTAAGTCAGCTCCCCAGCTAATATACTCATTAAAAAACAAAGGATTATGGGCAATCAAAAGCCGATAGTCTTCATTATTGTTCTTAACTAATACGCTTTTCAGATATTCTTGATTTAAGGCTGTATTATAAAATTCACTATCAATGCTAAGACCGGTTATTATAATTTTACTACTATTTTTCATAATTGTAATGCTTTTATTATCAAGGAGGTATACTCCCAAGCTTTTAAGCTTCTCTTTGAATTCTACCCAGGATTGGTATAACGCTTCTTCCCGTATAGACAGCTTTGTATATTTACCATTATTCAGATTCATATTCTCAAGATGCTGCTCATGGTTTCCATAAGCATAATAAACCGGATATTTACCTGCAAGTCTTTCTAATAGTGAATACGCATTTCCTGGTATACTTTTCTTCTGTTTGGTTATTATATCTCCGGCAGCAACTATAATATCGGGTTTTAATTTATCAACTGCCTGAAGTAATTTGCTATTACCCTTACCCAAGGAACAATTATGTAAATCGGCTAATAATACTATGGAAATATCATTAAAATCTTTCCCAAGTCTCTCTGTAGTAATCAAATACCGTGAAATCATAAGAAGTTTTTGTTCTAGGAGTGACCACAGTATTAATACTAAAAGTATTAATAAAATCCAAAGGAATACCATAGCTGCTCCTTTCATTTCATGTTATAAAGAATCAATATTTCTAACCTATTATACTATACTAATAAGACATAAAAGTGTCAACAGGATACTTTTCGAGAAGAAAAGATGCGATGATAAAACCGCATCTCTTCTTCTCACTTTTACTTTGCTAGGAAGTATCGTCGAAGTGCCTTATTAAAGCAGTCCTTAAAACCGGCCTTTTTAATGGCTTTCGTAGCCAGGATATCAATGGAGCCAAGCTTATCACTACCATAATAATATATGATTTCACCTAGCTTGTCATTGGCAGCCACCGGAGCCGGTACCTCTTCAAATAATACTATTTCCTTCTTGATCTCCTCTGATTTCCTTCCCTGGGAGCACAGATAGGAAAACTGCCCTTCCGGCACCCCTTTCGCAGTCTCTGTAACACCCTTAACTACCCTAACAGGAGCTATTTCTAAATCAATATTTGTATCTGTAAATACACTATAATTTGCGAAACCATAATTCAATAGCTTAGCAGCCTCCCTAAATCTGGTCTTAGTATCCGGAGCTGCCAGTATTACTGCTATCAGATCCATGTTATTCCTTCTGGCTGTCGCTGACAGACAATATTTGGCTAGGCAAGTTGAACCTGTCTTTAGACCGGTTATTCCATTATATGATTTGATAAGTCTATTCGTATTGGTTAACCCAAACTCTGTTTGGCCTTTTCTAGTGGTATGTACAAAGGTGTCCATCCACACGGTTGAGTAATTACTGATCTCAGGGAAATTAGTAATGAGTTCCCTGGACATCAAGGCTATATCATAGGCAGTTGTATAATGATTATCTATATCCAGACCACAGCAGTTAACGAAGTTTGTATTATTCATGCCAAGCTCTTTGGCTCTGGCATTCATCCTGGCTACAAACTCTTCTTCCGACCCAGCTATAAATTCTGCCATAGCTACAGAGGCATCATTTGCACTGGCGATGCTAATACATTTAATTAAGGTGTCAACATTCTGAGTTTCATAGGGTTCTAGAAACACCTGTGAGCCTCCCATGGATGCTGCATGCTCCGTTATACTTACTTCATCCATCAGATTTATCTGATTGTCTCTTATGGCTTCAAAGATAAGAAGCATTGTCATGATTTTGGTAACACTGGCGGGTTTCAACATCTTATCTTTGTCTTTTTCAAATATAATGGTTCCAGTGGAACCTTCAATCAATACAGCTGAAGGTGAATCTAGGATGAGCTGCGCATCAGCCATGGCAATTACGGGAATAACTTCATCTCCAGTATTCGGTAATGTATTTTTTATCTTTGCATCAATAGTAGCATTGGACAACAATAGAAAAAGCATAGAACATAAAATCAAAACGGAACAAACTTTTCTCATATCTTACTCCGTAAATTTCATTATTAATATTGTAATCCATGCTATCACTTTTTAGACCAATCCTCATATAATTTGTCTATATTTTCAAACAAAATATCTCAACTTGTCTTTTTTTAAGGTAGCTTTACTATGAGGTTCACCTTACGATTACAGTACAAGTAAAGTATTTTCCTCGTGCTTTAACAGTGATAGTAGTTTTCCCGGGTTTTTTAGCCTTCACCTTCCCGCGCCAATTGATAGTCGCAACTTTGGGATTGCTACTTTTGTAACTCGGAAAGCCTGCACTACCATAGATTTTAATACGGTAGCTTTTTCCTACTGATAAAGTAAGTTTAGTTTTATTGATATCAAGTACCCTGACACGGCATATTAATTTTTTCCCGCTAACCTTAGCAATAATATATGCTTTCCCTGTACGATAGGCATAAACTCTTCCATTAAAATTAACTCCAGCCACACGGAAATTAGTCGAAGAGTACGAAACTCGCTTATTGGGACGATTGACATGTAATTTATATTCCTCCCCTTTGGCCAAAACCAGATCTTTCATGTTAAGCTGTAGGGAAATGGGTGAATAATATAGTTTACGGTAATAAATAGAGGAATTTTTTACAATATAATTTACAATCAGAAAAAATATAATTAATATAACTACGAACCGATATATTTGACATAAATTATATTTAAAATTATTCTTACAGCGGCAATTCTTCATATATACACTTCTTTATAACAACTGGTAATAATAAAACTCAGTAATAAATACTGATAATTAACAGTTGCTTACCCTTTACTTATATCTTATGCAGTCTACACGTGTAGAACCCCATCCTTTGTAATAACTGAGTAAATATATGGGGGTATTACCGGCTTCTCTTTTCCAATCACATAAGCATTCAAAAGCCGTTTTTTTGCTTCCAATAACTTATTAGCATCATTAGCATAGATGGTTGCCAAGGCTTCTCCCTCTGTAACCTTATCACCTAATTTCTTATGGATGTGAATTCCTACACTTAAGTCAATAACGCTATCTTTGGTCTGTCTTCCCCCTCCAAGAATAAGAGAAGTCATTCCGATTTCCTCGGTATGGATTAATGATACATATCCGTCGTTAGTTGACAGAACCTCTTCTGATATTTTCGCCTGCTCAAACATCTCAGTGTTATATACTGCCCTGCTGTCCCCACCTTGAGCTGTAACAAACTCTGCTAGCTTATTTAAAGCAGATTTATTATCAATGGTTTCTTGAAGCATTATTTTAGCTTCCTCAACCGATTTTGCTCTTCCTGCTCCCATTAGCATATAGGAGGCTAAAGTAATACTAACCTCTAGAAGATCCTTTTGTCCCTGTCCACTCAGTGTCTGAATGGCTTCCTGAACCTCAAGCATATTACCGACTGTGTTTCCAAGTGGTTGATTCATATCAGTAATGACTGCATAGGTAGTCCTGCCAGCTATTGTTCCAATCTGTACCATCTCCTTGGCAAGTGCTACAGAGTCCTCATAGCTCTTCATAAATGCCCCATTGCCTGTCTTAACATCCAAAACAATTACATCAGCTCCAGAAGCAATCTTCTTACTCATAATACTGCTCGCAATTAATGATATATTATCTACGGTTGCAGTCACATCCCTTAAGGCATATAACTTCTTATCCGCCGGAGCTAAATTGGCTGTCTGTCCGGCGATTGCCATCTTTATATTATTTACATTGTTGATGAATCGCTCCGATGTCAAATTGGTTGAAAATCCAGGAAAGCTCTCTAGCTTATCAATCGTTCCCCCTGTATGGCCTAGTCCTCTTCCACTCATCTTGGCAACAGGAATACCCAGAGAAGCTATCATGGGGCTTAGAATTAGTGAGGTCTTGTCACCGACGCCCCCGGTGCTATGCTTATCCACCTTAATCCCATGAATCTGCGATAAATCAAGTAAATCACCGCTGTTTGCCATGGCTACGGTAAGAGCCGCTGTCTCCTCGTGATTCATACCATTTAAACACACAGCCATTAAAAATGCGGACATCTGGTAATCCGGTATCTTTCCATCTGTAAAATCACGTATAATAAATTCTATCTCTTCTTTTGTTAAGATTTCCTTGTTTTTCTTCTTATTAATTAAATCATACATCTGCATCCGATAATCACTCCAATTTATTATTATATTAGTAAATTCTGTTAGAAAATCATCCGTACAAAATATAAATAAACCGACGAAAGTACGGAGGTGAACTTTATTATATTATATCTCAAAACAAATATAAAACCTATCATATTTTTCATTATTCTATGTATACTATAATTTTACCCCCTTTTACCCCTATTCTGCCGTATATTACTAAATATAGATTGACTAACATTATAAAAAAGTATAAAATAAAGCAATTATAAGAAAGGGGGACTAATTCCATGAGTTTCAAATTTATACAAGAAGTTATTTCACCCGAAGAGCTAGTGAAAGCTTACCCCATGCCTGCCAAAGATGTTCTACGCAAAAAAGAACGTGATAAGCAAATCAAAGACATAATAACTGGTGCCTCCAATAAATTTCTTGTTATTATTGGACCATGTTCTGCAGATAATGAGGATGCGGTCTGTGATTATATTTCACGTCTTGCCAGGGTACAGGACAAGGTGGAAGACAAACTGATATTGATTCCAAGGATTTATACTAACAAGCCCAGAACTACTGGGGAGGGCTATAAGGGAATGGTACATCAACCTGATCCTGAAAAAGAGCCAGATTTACAAGAAGGACTCATTGCTATGAGAAAAATGCATCTCAGATCGATTGCCGAAACAGGCTTGACCGCTGCAGATGAGATGCTCTATCCGGAGAATTGGCCTTATGTTGAGGACATCCTCTCCTACGTAGCAGTAGGTGCACGTTCTGTAGAGGATCAACAGCACCGACTTACAATCAGCGGCATGGATGTTCCTGCTGGCATGAAGAATCCAACCAGTGGTGATTTCTCAGTAATGCTAAATTCCGTAGTTGCTGCGCAAGGGAGTCATACCTTCCTATATCGAACCTGGGAAGTTAATACCTCTGGAAATCCCCTTGCTCACACAATCCTAAGAGGCGCTGTTAATAAGCATGGACAGTCCATACCCAACTACCATTATGAGGATCTAATCCGTCTAGTGGATATGTACAATGAACGGGTGCTACACAATCCTGCAACAATCATTGATGCAAATCATGCAAACTCAAATAAACTATTTTCAGAACAGCCTCGTATTATTAAAGAAGTACTCCACAGCCGCCGGGTATCTCCTGAGATTGCCACTCTGGTTAAGGGTGTCATGATTGAAAGCTATATTGAGAGTGGAACCCAGAAGGTTAATGGTCATGTATACGGCAAATCCATCACTGATGCCTGCTTAGGCTGGGATGAATCCGAAAAACTAATTTATACAATCGCAGAAGGTGTGTAATAACTAACTACTTCATAGAATTGGAGTATTCTACACCATAGATAATTGAATAATAAGGCTGTTTCAAAACATATATCAAAATGTTTTGAAACAGCCTTTTATATTAAGATTCGGGGTATTCCCATTCCGTACTTTTCTTCTCTTCGTAATACTATGCCCTAGGATGTGAATTCATATATACTTCCCTGCTGCTTTTATGACTACGGGGAAGATATAATTGTGTTGTGCTGATATCTGAATGTCCCAGAAATTCCTGAACGCTATTTAAGTCTGCTCCATTCTCAATCAAATGTGTGGCAAAAGAATGCCTGATAGCATTTGGATTAATTTCGCTGAGACCTGCCTCCTTGGCATATATCTTTAAAATCTTCCATAAGCCCTGTCTGGTTAATTGGTTTCCTGATGAATTTAGGAACAGAACATCATTATCTTGTGATTTTCTAATACCAATATATTCTTCTAATGCTTTTTTTGCAGTATTCCCAAAGGGTATGACCCTTTCCTGCCTGTCACCACATATAAGATATCCTCCCTTTAAATTGATATCCGCCTGACTCAAGGATATCAGCTCAGACACCTTCATTCCGGTTGCATATAGAAGCTCTAGCATGGCTTTATCACGAATACCCTTCTTTGAAGTAATTTTAGGGCAATCTAAAAGCAGGTTTATTTGCTCCATATTTAAAGGCTGATGAGTTTTTTTACTAACCTTTGGTGGTCTAATCCTTTCCGCCGGGTCACCGTTTATTCTACCACTTTTCAATAGAAATAGTAGAAAAGCCTTTACAGAAGCTATATTTCTAGATACAGAAGCTGCGGTCAAACCCTCCTTCTCGAGAGAGAGAATATAGGAATTTAAAATGGTTTCACTGATTTTATTAACAGAAACTATTTCCTGCTTCTTAAGGAAAGCTTGCAGCTTCTTCAAATCATTCCGATACGCACCAACCGTATTCGGGGAAGCATGTTTCACTTCATTAAGATATGTAACAAATTCATTGATATACTGATTCATCCTCTACCCCCTCGTTTCTGATGTCTTGTTTTAATATCTATATAAACAAATTCAGTGTCTTTTTGAGGAAAAATGAGCCAACATAAGCCTCTAGGAAGCTAGCCAGTAGTAATAGGATTGCAAGTATCAACAATAACGGGAGATATTGTCTAAAATGCTTGGTAATTGTACCTAAGAAATCTCTCTTATCATAATAAATCATTCTACATAAATAAAATCCTTTATATAAGCAAAGCACAGCTATCGGCAGGTAGATAATGCCATGTGGAAACTGATAAACCATGACCAAAAGAATCCCCTTAAAACCATATTGTATCGTTATAGCTGATATGAAAAATCCTGTTGAGAAGCCAAATGTAAAGATTTTGAATGCCATATAGGGAATACCCAGAATGGTAACACTAAGTAACCAGAAAATTACAAATTCCCTATAATTATTACCGATTACATAGAGGAAAAGTCCTTTATAATCTATATCTAGCTTGGATATGTCTGTAAATACTTTATTCTGATATTCTGTCATCTTATTAAGATAACTTTCTCGGAATATATTAGCAGACAGTATTCCGGTGAATAACCCAATTAGTAATAGGGTGATGGTAATCTGAATTATACTAAACCGTTTGAGTTGGAGCTTTATTTGTTTCATTAATGGCACCCTATTCATATCTTCTTATAAGATAGATATGACATGATACCAGATTTAGAACAAGCTTTATAAGCCCTTTTTTGTTTTGTAGGCCAGTATTCCAGCTATAGTTTTTGCATCCATTATAGACCCGTCCATTATCATGGCAGTCAGTTCCTCTAAGGTATGCCTCTCGATAGATATAAATTCATCATCATCAAGATGTTGCGCGGAGCGTGTTAATTCATTAGTATAGTATATACATATCTTTTCGTTACAAAAGGCTACTGTAGTATAGATGTCAATCAGATGATGCACCTCACCAGCCTTATAGCCAGTTTCTTCTTCACATTCCCTTATTGCACAGGTTAAGTTACTCTCCCCCTTATTTAATCCTCCGGCGGGTATCTCAAGCGTATAGTTATCAACCGCATTCCGATATTGGCGTACCATTAATATCCTGCCTTCACTGTCCACAGGAATCATAGCAGAGGCACCATGATGATCTATAAAATCAAACTTAACTAGTTTTTTTCCGTCAACTTCCATAGTATCACTATAGAAATCTACAATACTTCCTTTAATTGCTAACTCTCTTTTAATTCTCTTAATATGATCCATTTTACCGTCCTTGCCTGCGACTTGCTCGCTGGCCTAAATTCAACGTGTGAATTATGCTTTTCAATAATTCACACTACCTCCGTGTATCTTTGTTGCTATAATCTCGTGCACTTTTCATAGCAAGCATCAGTTGCTTTCATTATAGCATTCCTAAATCCATGCTCCTCCAAGGCTGTGACAGCAGCAATAGTTGTCCCACCCGGTGAACATACATTATCCTTAAGTTTACCCGGATGCTCTCCTGTTTCAAGCACCATGGCAGCAGCGCCGGATACCGTCTGTGCGGCCAGGATATATGCTTTATCCCTTGGGATACCATATTTAACAACACTGTCTGCAAGTGCCTCTATAAACATATAGACATAAGCCGGTGAACTACCGTTGGCACAAACCACAGCATTCATAAGTTTCTCATCAAACATCTCATATTTACCATAGGATGTAAAAAAACGATCCAATATATTCTGTTCATCTTCTGTGAATTCATATTTATTAAAACAAACTCCTGTCATTCCTTTGGAAACCATGGCCGGTGTATTGGGCATAGCTCTTACCAACCTTACCTCAGGGGTTAATCCCTGCCTAATTGTATCAAGGGGAATTCCTGCAGCCATGGATATCACCACATGATCCTTGGTAACACAATTCTTTATTTGCTGTAATACAACAGGAAATATATTAGGTTTTACAACCAATACAAGGAACTTACATCCCATTACTACAGCTTCATTATCTGTTAAAGAAGAAACACCAGTTTCCTCCATAATTTCCACTCTTCTCTTTTCTGAAGCATCCGTATAAACAACTTCACTACAGCCAAAGGTTTTGATTGCTGCCTTTAGCAGGGGATACCCCATGTTACCAACACCTATAAATCCAAATAAAGCCATTACTAAGCCCTCTTTCTATTCTAAAATGTAAGTTTCGCAGACATTTTATGAATCATGTATTAAGTAATCCATATAATTACCTTATTTTATCATATTAACACGAAAAAGACCATAGGCATCACCAATGATCTTTTCAACTTGTCAGATTACTTGTCAGATTTTCGGCTACTATTCACTCGTTAGTCAGCGCGAGGTGTTTTACGCAAGTAAAACTCGAGAACTTCATGCGCCAAAGTGCTCTTTTTGCACTTTGTGTGCATAATTGTTGCTGTGAACGAGGTACGAGTGAACAGTAACAGACTATCTAGATAAGAATATGAATACTGTGTGTTAT
>DATESP010000240.1:0-3031 GCA_035270645.1 Mobilitalea sp.
AATCCGAGTGTTATGCTTGGAGCAGGTCTCCTGGCGAGAAATGCCGTTCAAAAGGGCCTTCGAGTTCCTGCCCATGTGAAGACCTCTCTTGCACCGGGTTCTAAGGTAGTGACCGGTTATCTCGAGGCTTCTAAGCTTCAGTCTTATCTAGATGAGTTAGGTTTCCAGATCGTAGGCTATGGTTGCACTACCTGTATCGGAAACTCAGGACCACTGCGTCCGGAGATTAATTCGGCTATTTTGGATAAGGATTTGCTAGTCACCTCGGTTCTCTCTGGTAACCGTAATTTTGAAGGTCGGATTCATTCACAGGTAAAGGCGAATTACCTAGCTTCCCCACCATTAGTAGTGGCTTATGCACTAGCAGGGACTATGAATATTGATTTGGTTAAGGAACCGCTTGGAAGTGACAAAGAAGGAAATGCCGTTTATCTGAAAGATATTTGGCCAAAATCAGAGGAACTTATGGAGATGGCCGAGAAGTATGTGAAGCCTGAGCTTTTCTCAAAGGAATATAGAGCAATTTATGATGACAACGAAGTATGGAATTCTATCGAGGTTAAGAATAGCAGCTTATATGAATTCGTGGAGGATTCCACCTATATAAGAAATCCACCCTTCTTCGAAAACATGAAGCAGATGCCGGAGAGCATTAAGCCTTTAAAATCACTTAGGGTAATTGCAAGCTATGGAGATTCAGTAACGACAGATCATATCTCCCCGGCGGGGTCCATCGGAAGGAATACTTCTGCGGGAAAATATCTGAGTGAGAATGGGGTAGATGCCAAAAACTATAATACTTATGGCTCCAGAAGAGGAAACCATGAGGTGATGATGCGGGGCACCTTTGCAAATATTCGTATTCGTAACCTGATTGCCCCAGGAACGGAGGGCGGTTTTACGACCTACTGGCCAACTGGTGAGGTGATGCCAATCTACGATGCCTGCAGTCGATACAAGGAGCAGGGGACAGGACTGTTGGTGCTGGCTGGTAAAGATTACGGCATGGGCTCCTCACGTGACTGGGCAGCCAAGGGACCGAGCCTCTTAGGTGTAAAGGTTGTAATTGCAGAGAGCTATGAACGCATCCACCGCTCTAATCTGGTTATGATGGGTATATTACCGCTTCAGTTCCTTGAGGGAGAGTGCGCAGACAGCTTGGGCTTGACCGGAGAGGAAAGCTTTGAAGTACAAATCGGGGATAACGTAAGTCCGAGAGATATCCTTAAGGTAAATGCAGTATCCGAGGATGGAACAAAGACTGAATTCGATGCTCTGGTACGGTTCGATTCAATTGTTGATGTAGACTATTACAGACACGGTGGGATTCTGCAGATGGTACTGCGTGAGAGGCTAAATTCAGGAAATATTTTGGAACTATAACATTTGAAACCACTATGATTCTTTGAGAATTGAATAAACAATGTACGCATTCTTGCGACTCCGGGTGTGAGTAAGTAGCTTATGCTTTAGTATTAATGGAAGCGTATGATATATGAATAGTCACAAATTTATCTCTAGCTTTGCGAGTTGTATGCAACCCATGATTCCTTGCTTGCCATCTAGGGGGGAAGGAACTATATAATGCTCCAAATCCTCTAACTGGGGAGTTTGAATATAGCCCTTCAGCAGAGCAGTAACTTGTGAGCGTATCCTCGGAAAGAGCTGTTCTTGATTCATAACTCCACCACCAAGTACGATCTTGTGGGGAGAGAGGGTTAGAATGTAATTTACGATACCCTGAGCCAGATAATATGCTTCAAATTCCCAAGCCATTGAATTACTCTGTAATTCGGTGGCTTTTTTATGAAAACGTTTCTCAATGGAGGGACCGGAGGCCAAGCCTTCCATACAGTTAGGATGATACGGGCAGACGCCTGTAAAATCATCCTCGGGATGTCTACTTAATAGGATATGCCCGGCTTCGGGATGAAGCATCCCATGGAGGAGACTACCATTTAGGTATACTCCAACACCTATTCCGGTGCCCACAGTAATATAGATTCCAGAAGTGAGACCTTTTATACTTCCCCAGGTAGCCTCTGCGAGGACAGCAGCATTCACATCTGTGTCAAAACCAATAGGTACATTAAGAGTCTTCTTGATGTTTCCCACGATATCATAATTCGCCCAGGCTAATTTTGGTGTGGAGGTGATATAGCCATAGGTCTTAGATTTGCGATCCAGGTTAAGCGGACCGAAAGAGCCGATTCCCAAAGCTTCTATATTTTTACTCTCAAAATATTCAATGATTTTGGGTAAGGTTATGGCGGGGGTATAGGTGGGAAGGGTATGGTGTTCAAGAATCTTACCACTTTCATCACCGACTGCCATTACCATCTTAGTACCGCCTGCCTCTAAAGCTCCAAATAACATATCTACTACCTCCGATGAGTTAATTATAAAAGTTATCTATAAAAGTATTGTAAAACAAAGAGACTAAAAAATATAGTATCATTTTATGAGTGAACTCCCGCATAAACTGAACTAACCGAATTAGGGAGCTCACTATTATGAATAGATGGAGCAAGCTGTGCTTGTTTTATATACTGATACTGATTATAGCAATGTCTAATTATTTCAGAGAGGAAAAGGTAATAACAGTCTCAGAGCTATATACGAGTTACCAAATTGAACAGCAGCATTATAATAAGAATGGTATCGAGGTTGATTTTCCTTATTTCGTGTCCGGCGCAGATAAGGATACGCTCGTTGAATGGAATCGGATTATTGCTAAGGATTTAAAAAAAATCCTGGACATATACTCCTTTAATCCTTTCCCTATGGCAGTACCCTCACCAACCGGAACCATACCGGTTATCTTAACGGTTAAGAATGTTATTAAGAAAGTAGGCGACCAATATTTTAGTGTATTCTACACCGCAGCATACAACAGCAAGTATTCCGCACATCCAACAGAATTGGTATATACGACGAATATCGACCTGAAGGCAGCGAATAGAATTGCGCTCTCTGATCTGGTTAGGATTGACGAGGAATTCGTCCGAGATTTCCGGAATTGGGAGTTTAT
>DATESP010000241.1:0-4167 GCA_035270645.1 Mobilitalea sp.
AAATTAAAATCTTTCCTATCACCATCACGTAGAGATGCGATGAATACAGAGGGCGGTGAAAATATTGGCTAGAAGGAAGAGAGAAAGCGGAGGCGGAGGCGGTAATGCTCCGTGGCTGAATACGTTTGCCGATCTGATGAATCTTCTTTTATGCTTTTTTGTTATGTTATTTGCCATGTCCAATGTTGACGCTGAGAAGTTTGAGGATATATCTATTTCCTTTTCTAACGCCTTTGGTGTGCTAGATGGTGGAGGTACCGCTATCGGAGAAGGTCAATTGATATCCTCCGGTATGACCCAGTTGAACAACCTAGATGATTTTTTCTCTAACATGGGCGAGAAGAGCAAGCAGACTGGTGATTTGACGAAGGATAAGGATTCTTCATCGGGAACAGAGAGTGGCGATAAGAGTGATACTTCTGAGGCGAGCTACGAAGAAATTAAGGATGCTCAGGAAAAAATAATGTCTGAGATGGAAGATCTGTCGGAGGCTATGTATGATAAGGTTTCTGAATTTACGGAAAAGTACAATCTGGCTGATTATGTAGAGCTTAGTATTGATGATAAATACCAATACGTTCAGCTATCTTTGAAGGGGTCCATACTATTTGACTCTGGAAAGGCTGACATCATAACTGATGCAAAACCGATTCTCTCCAAGATTGGTAATGTTCTTGATAAATTTGAAGGCTTTACCATTGAAATTATTGGTCATACAGACAATGTCCCGATGAACAAGGGTACCTTTAAGGATAATAACTGGTTGTCCTCTGCAAGAGCATTAAATGCAGCAGAGTTTCTAATCAAGAATAATGAACTTGACCCAGAAAAGCTTAAATATTCTGGAAGAGGAGAATATGAACCTATTGCCAGTAATGACACTAGCGAAGGCAGACAAAAGAACAGACGTATTGAAATTAGAATATTTAATGAATTAAGTAATCGATAAATATTGGGGGAAAAGATAATTCTTCCAGATAAGAAAAGGGGAACTTAGCATGAAGAAAAACATTTTGACAATTATCATTCTGGCAATGGCTTTGATTAATATCGTTTTGTCAGCGATTATTATCTTCGTAATCGTACCAACCTCGAATAAGACCCAGAACCTGATTGATAGGGTTGCCCAGAATATTGATCTTGAACTGGAATCACCGGAGAAAGAGGAGCTGCAGATAGCAGTATCAGATATAGAAACCTATGAGTTTGATGATAAGCTGACGATCCGTCTGAAGACAAGTGATGATTTTAAACATTATGCTATAGTATATGTTTCTCTGGCTATCAACAAAAAACACGAAGATTATAATAAACTTAATGAATATGTTGTGACTAATGAAAATATGATGGAAGAATATATTAGGGATGAATTTCACAAATTTACTATTGATGAAGTGGATGATAATTTAAAACTAATTAAGGAAAGAATTCTAGCAAGAATTCAAGAGTTGTTTCAATCCGACTTTATTATTAATGTATCCTTTGGAAATTTGTTATTGGATTGAGAATTATAATGATTTTATTCTAATCTTATGTTATTATGGGAGTAGAATGCTAGGAGGTAATGTCAATGGGCGACGTCTTATCCCAAAATGAGATAGATAATCTGTTAGCTGCAATCAGTAGCGGAGAGCTAGATGCGGAAGAGTATAAACAATCGAGTGAAAAACAGATTAAAAACTATGATTTTGCCAGACCTTCCAAGTTTTCTAAGGAACATCTCAGAACATTAAATATTATTTTTGAACATTACGGAAGATTGTTATCTACCAATCTTCCTGCATATCTTCGTAAGAATGTTCAGGTGGAAGTAATAAATTCAGAAGCAGTTATTTATTCTGAATTCACGAATGCTCTGTCTAATCCAGCATTGCTTGGTATCATTGATTTTTCACCTTTGGAAGGTAACATAATAATTGAACTGGCTGATAATCTTGGCTATGCAATTGTAGACCGAATGTTGGGAGGCGGAGGATATCCGCTGGAAAAGGTAAGAGACTTTTCTGAAATTGAGCTAACGATTATTGAACGTATATTTACAGTATGTACGAACCTTCTTCAGGAACCTTGGGCAAACGTTATTCACCTTCAACCACGGTTGATGAGAATTGAGACAAACTCTCAGTTTGCTCAGATTATCTCCCCAAGTGAGATGATTTCTATCGTTACGCTGAATATCAAAATTGGAAATATAGAAGGTATGATGAACATCTGCCTACCTTATGTGTGTCTTGAGAAGGTTATCGATAAACTGAATACTAAATACTGGTATTCGACGATGCAGATGAGTGATGATAAATCCTATCAGGATATCATTGAGATTGCGATAGCCAAGGCAAAAGTTCCGCTTCGTGCTGTATTGGGTAAAAGTACGATTTCAGTCAATGATTTTATGAACATGCAGCGGGGAGATATCATTAAATTGAATTCTAAGGTTGATGATGAATTAACCGTTTATGTTGGTAATATTAATAAATTCACCGCACTTCCTGGAGCATCCTCAGGTTCCTATGCGGTAAAAATATCATCAATTCTCAGAGGAGAGGAGTAACTGGCTATGGATGGAATGTTATCTCAAGAAGAGATTAATGCTTTGCTTAACGGCATTGGTCAAGATGGCGGGGATACAAATGAAAAACTGACCGATGCTGAGAAAGATGCCATTGGTGAGATTTCTAATATCAGTATGGGAACAGCAGCTACGACTTTATTTTCTTTAGTCAATCAAAGAGTCGTAATCACAACTCCAGTAGTGGAATATGCCACCTGGAAAGATATCGTCAACAGCTATGACAGACCGTGTGTGTTTATCCAAATTTACTATGCAGATGGGCTGGATGGTAATAATATTTTGATTTTAAAGGAAAAGGATGTTAAGGTCATTACTGATCTAATGATGGGCGGTGATGGATCAAACATTGAGGGGGAGCTTTCAGAGCTACATTTAAGTGCGATTGGAGAGGCCATGAACCAGATGATGGGCTCGGCTGCGACGTCAATCTCTTCTATGCTTGAAAAGCGTGTCAATATCAGTCCCCCAGTTGCATCCCTTGTAGATCTATTTGAAAATATCGATGGTGAAAACATTGCAGAATTTTTACAGGGCTCCTTTGTTCGAGTTTCCTTCCATATGGAGATTGGAAATTTGGTAGACAGTGTATTGATGCAATTATATCCCTTTGAGTTCGCAAGAGATCTTTATAAACAATTTGTACTAGCGACTTCGCTTGAACCGGATATCCCGACCCTTCCTCCACAGGCGAAAGAAAGAAATGTACAGCCAGAGCCGCAGGTAAGCGCACCCATGCAGGCGGGACCGATACCACAACCACAGCAGGGCTACAATCCTTATGGAAATATGGCTTATAATACAAACCAGGCATATATTAACCCGGGAATGAATGCACCGATGCCATATATGGTACCTTCTATGCAGGATGTGAATGTACAGCAAGCACAATTCACTCCATTTTCTCCGATGGTTAACAGTGTAGTCCAACCTGAGAATATAGATTTGCTAATGGATGTTCCGCTTGAGGTTACAGTTGAACTTGGCCGAACAAGTAAATCCATAAGAGAGATTCTGGATTTTGCACCTGGATCAATAATTGAATTAAATCGTCTAGCCGGTGAACCGATTGATGTTCTGGTAAATGGTAAATTCGTAGCTAAGGGCGAGGTTGTAGTCATGGAAGAAGCATTTGGCATTCGAGTGACCGAGATAACTAAACAAAAATAACAATATGATAATTAAAACACAATAAGATAGGAGAATAAAAATGGCAAAAAGTATTTTGATCTGTGATGATGCTGCATTTATGAGAATGATGATCAAGGATATATTAGTTAAGAATGGCTACAATATCGCAGGTGAAGCGGAAAATGGTTTAAAGGCGATTGATAAGTACGCAGAGACAAAGCCGGACTTGGTTATGATGGATATTACGATGCCAGAAATGGATGGTATTCAGGCATTAAAGAAAATTAAAGCTTCTGATCCCAATGCAAATGTTATCATGTGCTCCGCGATGGGTCAACAAGCGATGGTTATTGAGTCTATCCAGTCAGGAGCAAAGGATTTTATCGTTAAACCATTCCAGGCTGATAGAGTATTGGAAGCTGTAAAGAAAGCAGTGGGTTGATATAATGCATATAATAGCTATGGTC
>DATESP010000242.1:0-7782 GCA_035270645.1 Mobilitalea sp.
GTGTTTTTATATGAAACCTTATGATAAAAACATAAATTTTTATGAACAGTTTGAGGTTCGATTAAAGGAAGCCAAGGAAAGGATAATTAAGGATGAGTGAAAATAATGTTTCAAGATTAACTTATCAAGATAAAGAGATCATATTAATTGCAACAGCGCATGTATCAAAAGACAGTGCAGAGCTTGTAAAACGGGTAATTGATGAGGAACATCCGGACAGTATATGCATTGAGTTAGACGAAGACCGCTATCAAAATATATTAAACCCAAAAGCTTGGGAGAATACTGACATCGTTCAAATAATCAAGTCGCACAGAGTTGGTTTTCTTATAGCTAACCTGATCCTTGGCTCCTATCAAAGAAAGATGGCTAAGAAGCTAGGAACATCTGCAGGTGGAGAAATGCTGCAGGGCATTGACAGCGCCAAAAGTACCGGTGCTAATTTGATTCTTGCGGATCGTAATATAAGGATAACCTTTCTTCGTATATGGAGAAAACTGAGTTTTTGGGAGAAGTCAAAGCTTTTAGTTAGCTTATTCTTCTCGTCCAGCGAGGACGACCAGATATCAGATCAGAGTCTTCAGGAACTATTGCAGGAAGACATGCTGGAATCGGTTACAGCTAGCATGAGAAAGCAATTCCCTCAGATATCTGAAACTCTTATTGATGAGAGAGATCAATATTTGGCTTCAAAAATAAAGGAGGCTCCAGGGAAGAAAATAGTTGCTATATTAGGTGGAGCTCATGTTCCGGGAATAAAGAAAGAAATCTATCAGACACGGAATATTGAGGATATTTCTATTGTACCCCCCAAAAGCACTTTTTCAAAAATTGCTGGATGGATTATTCCGGCAATAATTATGGGTATATTCATTTATGGCTTTGTAGTTAATATAGAGACCGGTTTACGTCAATTATCGACTTGGGTATTGTGGACCGGTGCCTTAGCTGCTCTGTTTACTGCGTTATCATTTGGACATCCGCTTAGTATTCTTACCGCTTTTATAGTAGCCCCGATTACAACCCTGCATCCATTGTTAGCTTGCGGATGGTTTGCAGGGCTTGTCGAAGCTACGATAAAGAAACCTACAGTGAAAGACGTTCAAAACGTTCAAACCGATATAAACAGCCTAAAAGGTATATTAAAAAACCGCTTTTTAAAAACCATTCTAGTTATTGCAATGGCTAACATTGGAGGAACGATAGGAACTATAATAGCTGGAACGGACATTATTAAGAATCTGTTGTAAGGATAAGCGGGTTGTAGGATGTCAAATAAACCTTTCGCCCACAGAAGTAAATCGTTGATAAGGTATGGCAGTAGGTCTTTGTTCAGTGATACATTACTGCTCTGTAATAAAGCTATGAATCTTTTCAAGTGTTGGAGGATTGAGCGGAAGTGGGAAAACAGTGCAGGCACAGGCCGCAGTTGCAGCAGCGAAGCGTACAACTGAAGTATCTTCCATATGGTGCAGCAAGGCATAGACACAACCGGCCTTAAAACTGTCCCCGGCTCCGAGGGTACTTACTACAGAAACGCTATATGGTGTGAACAACTGAGGCTTACCGCCTCTTCTTCCATACATGATTTCCTTTGAACCCAGAGTAAAGATGACAAGACCATCTGTATTGTCAGTATATTTTTTAAACAATGCCGTGCGGTCGTACTCCTTATAGCTTGGAGCCAGAAATTCATTGGATAGGATATTGATGGCTGAATATCTGTGACAATCACTGTCATAGGAGCAGTCAAGCGTTACATAGGGAACTTTATTCTCTCTGCATATTTGCACTACCTTATCGGTCTTCTCCTGGAACCAGGGATCTATGCCTACTACCTGTGCATTAAGGATATCGGCCTCTAGAGGTTCATTCCAACGGTGTAAGCCATCCGTATAATAGCTTCCGAAAGAACCGAAGGGAGTTCTTGTGGTCTTATCAATAATTACATAATCCTCCAGCCCGTCAAAGCTTTGATCTAGGAATAAACGAGAGGTATCGACTGTTTTACCTTGATAGAATTCATTTATACGAGGATATGTATTATTACCCATATAAGTACCGTCCATTACCACGTTACAGCCAAGGCTTGCTAACACAGTTGCACAGGTACCTGTCTCTCCTCCCGGAAGTATGAACTTCTTATCAATCTCTCCGTAGGTATCCGCTTCCGGATAGTTACCCTTTAATAGAAAGCTGTTTGTTATAAGTATCATTCCATAAAGATACGCATCATATTTCATCATTATAACCCCCCTAGAGTATAAATATTATATATATCTGTAATATTAGACATATCTTCAATAATTTGCAAGATTTTATTTTATACTTACTCAATTCTTTAGCTCTGATTGATTCATTTTCCCATAACATTTCCATCAATTTTAACTCACTGTCAAATAGCTTCATTTGCATATAAATTCCTCTAGACTATTACTATCGTCTATATACTATCGCAATAGTCTGAGAAAGCCAATATGTAACATTAAGTATTATGCAACAGTTACATAACATAAAGTTTTATGTTACAATATAATTACTGAAGCTTCTGCGAGTATGGTTTGGCTAGTTTTCATTGGTGTCCCTAGAAAATAAAAGTTGACACTACCTATGTTAAGATCTTTCACTCAACAAGTTTGTGTCTGCGCTGCACACACAAACTAGAAATGCGCAAAAAGCAGCGCAGAAATGAGGCTAAATATGAAAAGAGTAATAAAAGATAAGGTTAGAGGATTTAGAACTTCAGATGGAGCAGGTGTAAGTTTAGTTAGAGTTTTAGGGAATAATACAGCTGAAACCTATGATCCTATTTTAATGTTAGATTCTTTTGATAGTACAAAGCCTGATGAATATATTGCAGGTTTTCCAATGCATCCTCATAGGGGTATAGAGACGATAAGTCTTATAGCTAATGGAAATATGGTTCATAAAGATAGTTTAGGAAATGAAGATGGGATTACAGATGGTGAAGTTCAATGGATGACAGCAGGATCAGGAATATTACATGAAGAAAAGCTACCTGCTTCTGATAAACTTCTAGGGGTTCAACTTTGGCTAAACATGCCTGGCAAAGATAAGATGTCTCCACCTGAATATCATAGTATTAAGAAAGAAGATATAGCAGAAATTCCTATCGATGGAGGAATCTTAAGACTGATTAGTGGAAGCTATAAAGAATATAACGGTTTTACGGGGAAATATTTACCGCTTGATTATTATCATATAATATTAAAAGCATATAATAAGTTTACTATAGAAACAGAGGAGGACAAATCTGTATTAGTATTCTTATTATCTGGAGATGCGAAAGTAGCTAATGAAATGGTTAGCGAGAAGACAGCTGTTAAGCTAACCGAGGGAGACTCTTTAGATATAGAATCTATTCACGACGATATACAGATTTTATTTATTAGCTCAGATAAACTAGAAGAGCCGATATATTGGGGTGGACCAATAGTAATGAATACTAAGGAAGAACTAGATTTGGCATTTAGGGAATTAAGATCTGGAAATTTCTTAAAAGAAAAAGTGGATTATTAACTTATGAATCACTGCAAAACCCCCAAAATCAATTGTGAAAATGAAAGCGAAGTTGAAAGAACTCACGTTAAGAAATAATGGATGGGGAAATGAATACAGAGCATTGAAATTGACATAATTTATAAGAGAAGTCAAAAACGATGATCTTAATCCGTTGGGCAGACAGATTATTAATATGTTTTGTGACAAAGCAACTGTTAAAGTCTAAAAAACTGTGCTTATATTTTTCTAGTGCTTATAATGAAAAGGGGCGAGTAGTGATGAAAAATCTCAATTATATTTTATTGACAAAAAAATATAGATATTTATTTCGAGTATTATCAATAACTTTATTTGTAGTGTTTTCAATCACTGCGTGTTCTACTGAAAGTAAAGATAATAAGGATTCACTTAAGGTAGAAAACGGGGAAGAACATAAAGTAGAAAACAATGATGGTAATAAACTGGACAATAGTACGGAAAATACGGAAGCTGACGTATCTGAAAAAAATAAGAACATATTTGAGCAAGCCGTAGACTGGTGTAATAACAATTTATTTACCGAAAATAAAGAGTATAATGTATTTACATTTCAAAGTAAGGTCTACAGGGGCATTGAATTCGATTTTTTGCTTGAGAAGGAGAAGGATAACTGGAAGTGTGCATTATATAGTATTCATTATGATGATGATCATCATGTAATAAAAGTCTCGCCCTGTGGGGAAGGGGAAAAAGATTTATTCACATACAGCATCGTAAATTTAAGCTGTGAAGATTACGTAGCGGTTTATTGTGCCTCGCAAATAGGAAACGGAAATCTTGAATTATTCCATTTAGACAGTAATAATAGCAATGTAGATCCAATTTCGATTGATAAAGTCATAGACAATCATTATGAGTTAAAGGAGAGTATTGACTATACTGGTAGTAAATGTGCCTCTTCGCTAGTCTATGATAATGGTAAATTAAATGCCGAATATATTGATGTAAATCTTGATGGTTATACTGATATAGTTTTTTCAGGAATTATTCTTAGCTATGAAAGTAATGATGGTGATATCGCTTCAAATAAGCTCACGGATTCACAAAATTGCAGGAGAACTTATCTATATAATAACAGTTCAAAACAGTTTGAACTATCGGAGGAAACACTTGAGAGCGATTATCTAAAAGACGTACTCAGCAATGAATATACTGGGTATCTGGACACCCACCCGACATATGGACGCAATAATCGAAAGCTTGATTATGACGGGGATGGATTGCTTGATCGCATATATAAGGTATATGATAGCAATAATGGTCACTCCTTCTATATGTACTTTGGCAATGGTGAGAAATTGCTACTTTCAAACCGAGATTGGTGTATATCATTTAAGACTGAAGCAGCAGATTTGACTGGCGATGGAGTAAATGAGATTATTTTTATACAAGGGTCTCCAAGTACAGGTCCTGATAATCTATATGTCTATATTTATACCTCAAATGAGAATGGGAAATATGAGCAAGTAAAGATGCCATACTATGAGAATTCCTATCATGAGGAATTTGATGGTAGGTTATACTTACCATTATTGATGGAAAAGGTAAATGATGCGAAGCTAAGAATTTATCAGCCGGATTGCGGCTATCAGGGATATATTTCTACGCGAAGAGATTCTTATGATGATGGTAGTACTTATGATGAAATGGAGCATCTGTATTTTGATGAATCCGAAGGTGAAGTTATAGATTACTGTGCGTCTTCTATGAGTTTGATTGAAACCGAGGATACAGGGAGGAAAGCTCTTCTAATGCTCTCTTATCTTGGAGACAAGTGGTGTATAAAGAGTGTGGTTTGGAAATTGGAATATCTGGAGGGTGAATGGAAGATTACTAATGTATATCAAACAGATCCAGTTCGTGTAGAAGTAGGAACAGAATTTACTGCTGATCTTAACGGAGATAAAACTGAGGACACTATTTATTATGGAGCCCAAATGGTGCAGGAGCATGGCTATGATTATGAAGTGCCATTTCTTAAGATTAATAGTGTAGAGTACAATTATCAGTATCTGCAGGAGAAATTCGGTGTAAATATATTAACTATGAGCCATGTTGGATATTATATTCTAGATATCGATATCTCTGATTCATATCGTGAGATTGCTATTCTTGATGAGGGACCGAGTAGTGACCCAGAAACCCATTTCTTTCGATATACAGGTAATGAGTTGATTTATTATGGAGTTATAACAGATTTTCCGGAGAACTCGACTTTTAGAATGGGCGGAGACGGAAAAATACTTGCCAGAAAACGCTTAAATATTTTACAGACCTGGTGGGCTGATGCAACCTGGAAACTTAATGAAGAAGAGGTCTTAGAGGAACAGATGAGTGAATTTTATTATCCCTATCAATATGAAGCAGGAGATAATACCATAAATCATGCTAAGGAAGACCTTAAGCTATTTCAAGTGCCAGATAGAAAATCAGCTTCTGTTACGATTAAGAAAGGCGAAGTCATCAAGCTGACCTCCACTGATAACCTGAACTGGATTGAGATTACATCAGAAAGCGGGACAAAAGGATGGTTTTACTTTCAGGAGGGTTATAAGGTCATATTACCGAGAGGAGAGTTTAGGATAGGTGATATCGTGTCTTACTTAAATATGGCAGATTAGTGTGAAGAAAGAACATCTTCACACAGGAAGAACTACGAAGTGCGCACAGTGGTGCGAACTCCTTGTTCTTCCAGGCATTGGTGATGCTGCGAAGCAGCGTCGTGTGGGTTAGTGTGAAAATAAAAAGCTATTTTCACACATTGAATTTAGGCCTGCGAGCAAGTCGCAGGCATGGACTCTAGTGTGAAGGGCACACTTTGCGTAAACTAATTCAAAGGGAAGACATGGACGATGATGTGTTGAATAAGTTGAAATATCATCTATGAAGAGCAGGGTATGTATTAAGGATATGATACCTCCAAAGTGTACAAGTAAAACAACTGTTTAATTATTTTACTTGTGCACTTGATAGGGGGCAGTTCAAAATACTCACTCCGCTCTTTTGATATAAAAATCATGTAAGGATGCCATGGAACAGACCTTTTTACGGAGTTATTACGGAACAGTTGCTTTGACGAATAAGCAAAGTCATGCTACAATACAATTAATGACTATCTAAGAAAGGAAGTAAATATTTGAGTGTATTTAATAGTAAATTTAAGGAAGTGTTGTCGTCAGTTCTACCAATAACAGTAATTGTATTAATATTGAATTTCACATTGGCACCAATGGACAGTAATTTGATAATTAGATTTCTAGTTGGTGCGATGTTTATTATCATTGGATTAACAATATTTTTGGTTGGAGTAGATATTGGTATAACTCCAATAGGCAATAATATGGGAGGAGCTCTTGCAAAATCTAACAAGGTGTGGATTGTTGCTATTGCTGGTGTAGTATTAGGCTTTGTTGTATCAATAGCCGAACCTGATCTGCATATTTTGGCAGGTCAAGTTGATGCAGTTACCTCAGGCGTTATTAATAAAGGTAGTATTGTTATTGTCGTGTCAATAGGAGTAGCAATTCTACTAATGATAGGCTTGCTAAGAATAGTATTTAATTTCCCATTATATAAGCTATTAACAGTATTATATGTAGTTATTTTAGGCATTGCTGTATTTACTTCGAGCGAATTTCTTGCCATATCCTTTGACGCTTCAGGAGCTACAACAGGTGCATTAACGGTACCCTTTATCCTAGCTCTTGCGACAGGTGTTTCAAGGTTAAAGAAGGATAGTAAAGCGTCAGAAAAGGATAGCTTCGGATTAGTTGCAATCGCATCAACCGGTGCAATCATAGCAGTTATGCTAATGAGTATCATATCTAAAACTGATAAAATGACAGGAAGTCTGGAACAAGCAGTTATATCCGATTCGATATTATATCCATTTACTCATGAGCTCCCTATAATAAGCAAAGAGGCAATGATAGCTCTTCTTCCAATAGTATTAATTTTTCTGATTTTAAATTGGGTCGCACTTAAGCTATCTAAGAGGATAATGCGTAAAATCTTATTTGGAGTATTATTTACATTTATAGGGTTAGTATTATTCCTAGTTGGAGTAAATGCTGGCTTTATGGATGTGGGAAGCGTCGTCGGACACAGTATAGCCTCTTTAGATAATAAATTATATGTTGTTATAATAGGATTTGCGATAGGTATAGTTACAATCATGGCTGAACCAGCAGTCTACGTATTAACCCGTCAGATTGAAGATGT
>DATESP010000243.1:0-9522 GCA_035270645.1 Mobilitalea sp.
GAACCCCTGTCCGAAAGCCCTTCCATTGCCGCTTCTCCCATTACAGTTCATCTTTTATGCGTGCCTATACACGCTGTTCCCTCTGTCGGACGCCGGTGAACAGGCTTCCGATTTCAGTAGCTTCATAGTTCTTTTATCCCCTCAAAGCTTTGAAGATAAAGGTCCCCACTAATTTGATGCCGAGCTCCTAAGTCGTGAGTTGCTTAAGGTCGACAGCTGCCACTAGGCAGCGTACGCTAAATTTTCGTCTGCGTTTAAATTTTAATTTCTAAGTTGATGACGCAGTCCTAGTCTGCGAATGGCTACCGCAATTTCACAACCCCCGTCGAAACCAGTACAACCCCGTTAGGTAAGATTGTTATAGTAAATAACCGGTTTTTACAGACGCAAGTATTATACTAATGTAATTATATCACAATGTCAAGTAAATGAATACATATTAAAAGGATTTTTCTCACCATATTTACTATTTTTTACTATATGGTGATATTATTTCATCCTAAATCTGCAGTCCTATCACTGTCATTCTCCAGAAATGGTATGATGATCCCATAAAGCTTATTGCTATGTATTACATAACTCATATGGCTCTCACCAGGGATTATCTTGAGGGTGCTATTAGATATCTGCTCAGCTATATGCTTTGTATGTGACTCCTTTATCATATCCTTACTGCCCGCCAAAACCAAAGTGGGTACGATTATCTTAGCCAGCTGTTCGTCCTTGATATCCGGTTGTGTCAGCATTAATTTCCACTTACTACTTCTTGTCATGCAGTATACGATTCGTTCTATAACCGCGACATATCCTACAGTTCCCTTCGGATTCAGATTGGCACCACTTATGATAAGCTTGGAAAGAAGATCAGGGTAACGATATGCTAGGATCAGACCAAGTATACCACCATCGCTAAAGCCATATAGTATCGGCTTATTTATCTCTAGCTCTTTCACAAAGGCAGCGATATCTTCTGCCATTATCTCATAATCTAAATTCTTAACGCTGCTACTTTGTCCATGTCCACGGCTGTCAATTGCATAGACAGTAAACCTATCTGAAAGCTGCTCTGTGAGTACATCAAAGATCATATGACTCTCACTATTACCATGGAGTAATATGATAGGCCTTCCCTGCCCTGTCTTCTCGTAGAATAGATTAACTCCATTTACCTTAACAAACATCGCAATGTGCTCCTCGAATGAGTCTTTTAAAGATTCTTCACCTTGAATTCCTTTTCAGCTTCTCTTCTCTGATCCTTCTTCGCAAGGGCTTCTCTTTTATCATAGAGCTTCTTTCCTCTTGCCAGGCCGATCTCCATCTTCACCAGACTATCTTTAAAATATACCTGGAGTGGTACAAGGGTATACCCCTTCTGCACCAGCTGACCATTTATTTTATTAATCTGAAATTTATGGAGTAGCAGCTTACGAACTCTTAATGGATCCTTATTAAAGATATTGCCCTTCTCATATGGGCTGATGTGCATGTTATAGATGAATACTTCCCCATTTTCAATTTTTAGGAAAGATTCCTTTACGCTACACTTACCCATACGAAGGGATTTGACCTCAGTTCCGTGCAATGCGATGCCTGCCTCATATTTGTCTTCAATAAAATAGTCAAAATAGGCCTTCTTATTATTGGCTATTAATTTTACATTTTCCCCCACTTATTCCTCACCTTCCGCCAAGGCAAAATCAATCGTCCGTGAAAGTTTATCTGCATTAGCAACTATCACTGTGAGTGTTTGCCCTAATTTAAATATCGTGTTGGTGTGTAGACCAACCATCTGATAATGTTCTTCATCGTAGTTATAATAATCGTCGGTCATTTCGCTTACACGAATCATTCCTTCAATTGTGTTAGGTAGCTCTACATACATTCCCCAGTTTGTGATGCCTGAAATAACACCGGTAAATGATTCTCCGATGTGATCCATCATGTATTCTACCTTCTTCATCTTATCAACCTCACGTTCGGTTTCATCTGCCCTGCGTTCAGTACTACTAGAATGCTCGGCTACCTGAGGAAGTATCTTATCATAATGCTCTCTCCTGCCCTCACCCAGCTTACCGTTTAAGTTCTCCTTGATGATTCGGTGAATCTGCAAGTCGGGATACCTTCTGATCGGGGAGGTGAAATGAGTGTAATATTTTGCTGACAATCCGAAATGTCCCGAGTTAATCACGGTGTACTTTGCCTTTTTCATTGATCTCAAGGTCAATCTACTGATCAGGGCTTCCTCTGGTGTATCCTCTATCTTAACCAAAAGCTTTTGTAGTTCCTTGGGATGTATGTCCTCTTTACCCATCTTAATACTGTAGCCAAAATTATTGATAAATGTGGCCAGCTTCATGATCTTCTCTTCATCCGGATTATCATGGGTACGGTAAACAAAAGGTGTTTCCTGCCAGAAATAATCTTCTGCTACTGTTTCATTGGCAATCAGCATAAATTCTTCAATGATTTTGTGAGCCTTGTTTCTCTCATAGGGCTTTATCTCTATCGGTTTACCTTTTTCGTCTACGATTATCTTACTTTCAGGGAAATCAAAATTGATTGCCCCTCTTTTGTGTCTTCTTTCCTTCAGTATCTGAGAGAGCTCCAGCATAAGATTGAACATCGGTACAAGCTCCTCGTACTTCTTACAAGTTTCCTCGTCCTGTTCCTCTACAATCTTGGAAACATCAGTATATGTCATACGACTGTTAGAACGGATAACCGTTTCAGCTATCGTGTGGCCTACTACATCTCCCTTGACGTTAATGTCCATAAAACAGCTTAACGCCAGGCGGTCTACGTCTGGATTTAGGGAACATATTCCATTGGATAGCTTATGTGGCAACATCGGAATGACACGATCCACGAGGTATACGCTTGTACCCCTCTTTAATGCCTCCTTATCAATTGCGGCACCTTCTTTGACATAATGTGTCACGTCTGCGATATGCACGCCCATGCGGTAATTTTCGCCTTCCTTAGTAAGGGTGATTGCATCGTCTAGATCCTTAGCATCCTCACCATCGATTGTCACGGTTTGAAGTTCTCTTATATCCATGCGGTTTATAATGTCCGCAGGGTTTATCTCATCAGGCACATAGTTTAGTACCTGCATGACATCCTCCGGAAACTCTACAGGAAGTTCATAGGCCTTTACTATGGACATGATATCCACCCCGGGATCATTAATATGACCCAGAATCTCAATAACTTTTCCCTCCGGGTTCTGCGTTGCATCACCGTAATTTGTTATCTTTACTACCACCTTGTGGCCGTTAACAGCACCCTTAGTGTTTTCCTTAGCAATAAAGATATCTCGTCCTAATTTCAGATTATCCGGTACTACGAAACCAAAGTTCTTGCTCTTCTCGAAGGTACCTACAACTTCTGTTTTCGCACGTTCTAAGATGCTTACTATTACACCTTCTTTTCTCCTGCCATTCTGTTCGTCACTGATTGTGATATTTACTCTATCACCATGCATGGCACCATTGGTGGCATTCTCAGGAATAAAGATATCCTGTTCCTCATCCTCTAGAATTACAAAGCCAAAGCCTCGCTGGGTTCCCGAATAAATGCCCGATATAATATCATCTCCCGGCTTCTTGTATCTGTTCTGTGCATCAAGCACTATTATTCCTTGAGAAATCATATAATCCAGGAGGGTCTTAAGCTCATGCTTAGCCTCCTTCGGAACCTGCAGTATTCCTGCAATATCCTTAAATTTCATGGGCTTATATCCCTTGTTTGTAAAAAAGTCTTCTAGCATTGCTTTTTTTTCTTCATTTACTTCTTTTATTTTCATATATTACTCCTAATCACTTATTTATTATCTATTACCCAATTGTTATTATTACTATTAGTATACCATATATTACTTATTTTATATATTTTTTTATTATGAGTTTCACTTGTGAAACTCTCGTGCCAGGCGCGGCCAGCTTGTTGGCAAAATACCTATGAATACATGCACGCAATTTCTTATTATATAAAAAAACACTCTGTTATCCAGAGTGTTTTTGCATTCATCTACCAATTAAGATTTAAAACTACTGAGAGAACTATAAACAAAGCTGCCAGAATCTTGGTTGCTCTTTCTAACCATCCTTCTCTGGAACGTCCCTTGTTCTTACTCCAATATGTTTCGGATGCACCGGTTAAAGCACCTGATAAACCAACCTTGCCTTCTTGTTTTAACACGATAACTGTTAAGGTAACACAAATCCCTATATAGATAATCTGAACCACTGTTTTTAATACGTCCACGACTACACCTCCTAAAACTATGCCTATTCTATCACACTCTATAAATTATTTCAACAATTTTTTATGAAATAGCCACAACACTTAAAACTACTTTTTTTGTAATAGGGATTTGCCTGTCATTTCCTCAGGTTTTACCATTCCCATCATATCTATCATGGTCGGAATAATATCTGCCAGGCAACCTCCCTCAGCAAGGGTGTAATCCTTTTTATAATTAACTAGGATAAATGGTACTGGATTTATGGTATGTGCAGTAAAGGATTCATTAGTTGTATAGTCCAATAATTGCTCTGCATTACCATGGTCAGCACAGATGAACATCTGACCATCCACCGATAATAATGCCTCTACAGCCATATCTACACATTTATCAATAGTTTCTATAGCCTTAATGGCAGCACTTTCAACTCCTGTATGTCCAACCATATCCGGATTAGCAAAATTAACTATAATTACATCATACTTCAAGGATTTGATGGCTTCCACCAAATGATCTGCTACCTGGTATGCACTCATCTCCGGCTGAAGATCATAGGTTGCAACCTTAGGCGAGTTCACAAGTATTCTTTCTTCGCCAGGATTCGGTACTTCAACACCGGCATTAAAGAAGAAGGTAACATGAGCATATTTCTCTGTCTCTGCAAGACGTAACTGAGTCATATGATTCTCAGCAAGGAACTGTCCAAAGGTTTTATTGATAGTAACCTTATGGAAGGCTACCAGCTTATTTGGAATTGTAATGTCATATTCCGAAAAGCATACATAGGTCAGCTTCATCTTCTTAACGCCCTCAAAGCTAGTAAAATTCTCATCGCAGAAGGTTCTAGTTATTTCTCTAGCACGGTCAGGTCTGAAGTTAAAGAAGATGACCGAGTCATTATCCTTAATTGTTGCCACCGGCTTGCCATCTTCCATTACTACAGTGGGTAAAACGAATTCATCATATTTCTGAACATCATAGGAATTCTGTACAGCTAGAACTCCGCTTTCAGCAGTCTCACCCTCTCCGAAAACCATCGCCCGGTACGCTTTTTCCACTCGGTCCCAACGATTATCACGATCCATGACATAATAACGACCCATTACGGTAGCAATCTTGCCCACGCCGATAATCTTCATCTGATCCCCAAGTTCCTCAATAAAACCCTTACCGGAAGTTGGAGATGTATCTCTTCCATCCAAAAATGCATGAACGTATACATTCTTAAGACCATGCTTCATAGCAAGCTGTAACAATGCATATAGATGTGTAGTATGGCTGTGCACTCCTCCATCAGACAATAAACCGTACAAATGAAGGTCGGAATTATTACGTTTACAGTTATCGACAGCTGCGAGCAAGGCTGCATTGTTGAAGAAGTCTCCATCTTTAATTTCCTTAGTAATCCTGGTCAACTCCTGATATACGATTCTTCCGGCTCCCATATTGATATGTCCAACCTCGGAATTACCCATCTGACCTTCTGGAAGGCCTACTGCCATACCGCTTGCATAGCCCTTTACAAAAGGGTACTCCTTCATCAATCGATCCATTACAGGTGTGTTCGCTTTAGCTATCGCATTTGCATCTTCTCTTTCATTTAATCCATAGCCATCTAAAATCATAAGAACTGTTGGTTTTTTACTCATTTTAATCTCCTTTTCGTGTCACTCGTGTAGCAAATCCTCTCTTGTGGTTATGCACCACAGGAAAGAAAGAATTCAGCTAAGCTAAATTCATCAGCATTGTGGCCACTAAGTGGCCATGCTAGGTTAGTAATAATTATTTATAATTTACAATCTTACCAAAATCAGCCTTTAAGCTGGCTCCGCCAACCAGACCACCGTCGATATCTTTCTGTGAAAATAGATCTGCTGCGCTAGCTGCACTAACACTTCCGCCGTATTGAATACGAATTGCTACCGCTGTAGCTGCAGTATATATCTCAGCGATACACTCACGGATTGCTTTACAAACCTCTTCTGCCTGTTCTGTAGTTGCTACCTTACCTGTACCTATAGCCCAAATAGGCTCATAAGCGATAACGGCTGTCTTAGCCTGGTCCGGTGTCACATTTAGGAAGGCAATCTTAATCTGCTGACGAATGAAATCAATTGTAATTCCCTGTTCTCTCTGTGCTAAGGTCTCTCCACAGCAGATGATGGGTGTAATACCATGTTCAAAGGCTTTGAGCACCTTCTTATTTACTGTCTCATTGGTCTCGGCAAAATATTCCCTACGCTCGGAATGTCCTATGATAACATATTTCACGCCGATATCTGTAAGCATATTCGGTGCGATTTCTCCAGTGTATGCGCCACTTTCTTCATAATACATATTCTGAGCGCCTATTTCAATATTTGTTCCCTTAACTGCTTCTACAGCAGTTGTTAGTGATATAGCGGGTACACAGAATATTACATCTGCTGTCTCTGTTGCCACTAATGGCTTCAGCTCATTTATTAAAGTAATCGTCTCACTGGGAGTTTTATTCATCTTCCAGTTGCCTGCGATAATTTTCTTACGCATATTCTCTCCATTTCTGCGCATATTTTCAGCGCGATCAAGTTTGTGCCAAGTCTGTCCTTTGCACTAGGTTACGTCACTTACTTAATTGTAGCAAGCTTTTCCTTTGAATACAAGAGCTCTATCAAGAAAAAGCCTGCTATGAATTAATAAGTATTATTGTAACTGTTCAGTGTCTTCGCAGTTACATGGCATCTTACGATGCCTATGCACACAAAATGGATAAAATACATCCATTTTGGCGCTGACTCACTCGAATCCACTGCGTGATTCTCGGGGGTTCTGAATAGTTACGTATTATTTATCATTTGCTGCTGCTATACCAGGAAGCTCTTTGCCCTCTAGGAATTCCAGAGAAGCACCACCACCTGTAGAGATATGTGTCATCTTATTACCATAGCCTAACTGATTTACTGCTGCAGCTGAATCGCCACCACCGATGATTGTAGTTCCTTCGATTTCAGAGAGTGCTTTGGCTACTGCAATAGTGCCTTTTGCAAAATTTGAAAATTCAAATACGCCCATAGGTCCGTTCCATACTACAGTCTTAGCATCCTTAATGGCATCAGCATAAAGCTTACAGGTTTTCTCACCGATATCGAGTCCCTCCCAATCAGCTTCGATATCTCCACGACCTACGGTCTTGAAGGGAGTATCATTAGAGAACTCCTGAGCAACTACTGTATCAATCGGGATTAATAGACTAACACCCTTCTTCTTAGCTTTGTCCATCATTTCTCTTGCATACTTTAGATAATCTGCTTCTAATAAGGATTTACCAACCTCTTCACCCAAGGCTTTCATAAAGGTATAAGCCATACCGCCACCGATGATTAAGGTGTCGACCTTATCAAGTAAGTTTTCAATTACAGAGATTTTACTGGAAACCTTAGAGCCGCCAAGGATAGCAACAAAAGGTCTCTTAGGGTTATTAACTGCATTACCAAGAAACTCGATTTCCTTCTGCATCAGGTAACCAACTACTGCGGTCTTAACGAATTTCGTTACACCTACATTTGAGCAATGTGCTCTATGTGCAGTACCAAAAGCATCATTTACAAATATGTCACAAATAGATGCAAGATCTTCACTAAAGGTATCTACATTTTTCTCTTCTTCTATTCTGTAACGAGTGTTTTCTAAAAGGACTACTTCCCCGTCCTTCATAGCTGCAACTGCAGCCTTTGCCTTATCACCAACGACATTATCATCATTAGCAAATTTAACCTCCATGCCTAACAGCTCTGCTAATCTTACAGCCACTGGTGCTAGAGAGAATTCAGGCTTGGGAACACCCTTCGGTTTTCCAAGGTGGGAACAGAGTATAACCTTTCCTCCGTCTTTAATTAACTTTTTGATTGTAGGAAGTGCTTCAACAAGGCGTACTTCATCGGTAATCTTTCCGTCGATAATCGGAACATTAAAATCACATCTTACTAATACCTTTTTCCCCTTAACATTGATGTCATCAACTGATTTCTTATTTAACATTATACTTACTCCTTTCAAGGATTGAGTTATAGAAAAAAGGGTCCGGCCCTGAAAGACCGGACCCATAATGGATCAATTAAACAATACCCTAATACTAATTAAGCCAATTCTGCGAAATACTTGATTGTCCTAACCATCTGACTTGTATATGAATTCTCATTATCATACCAAGAAACAATCTTAACTAATGATTTACCATCTGCAAGATCCATGATCTTAGTCTGAGTAGCATCAAATAAAGAGCCATAAGTAATACCAACTACATCAGAGGATACGATCTCATCTTCATTGTAGCCGAAAGAAGCACTTGCTGCTGCTTTCATAGCTGCATTAACCTGATCCTTAGTTACCTTGCCTTTAACAACTGCTGTTAAGAGGGTAGTGGAACCTGTGGGAACTGGAACTCTCTGTGCATCGCCGTCTAATTTGCCAGCCAACTCAGGAATAACAAGGCCGATTGCTTTTGCTGCTCCGGTGGAGTTTGGAACGATATTAACTGCTGCAGCACGAGCTCTTCTTAAGTCTCCCTTTGCGTGAGGGCCATCTAATGTCATCTGATCACCAGTGTAAGCATGAATAGTAACCATGTAACCTTTTTCTATTTTAACTAATTTGTTTAATGTGTCAGCCATAGGAGCTAAGCAGTTTGTTGTACAGGAAGCTGCGGATATAATAGTATCAGAAGCTTTTAAAATATCCTCATTTACGCTAAATACAACAGTGGGGAGATCATCACCAGCCGGAGCGGAGATAACAACCTTTTTAGCACCTGCATCGATATGAGCTTGGGATTTTGCTTTTGAAGCAAAGAAACCAGTACACTCTAGAACTACATCAACGCCAAGTTTACCCCAAGGTAAGTCAGCAGGATTTCTCTGTGCATAAATCTGAATCTCTTTTCCATCAACAACGATTGAATTTTCTTTAGCTACAACCGTGTCTCCCTTTGAATATCTGCCCTGTGCAGAATCATATTTTAATAAATGTGCTAACATCTTAGCATCTGTTAAATCGTTAATTGCTACGATCTCATAACCTTCTGCACCGAACATCTGTCTGAATGCAAGACGGCCGATACGTCCAAAACCATTAATTGCTACTTTTACTGCCATAATAATATTCCTCCTATTTGAATTGATTTATTATATACTGCGGTATGCAATATAATAACATGGTGAGGTTGATTGATAAAAATTTCTCAATCACCATTTTACCTAATATAAGTAGAAATTTCAAGAACTTATTTCTATTTTAGAGAA
>DATESP010000244.1:0-2638 GCA_035270645.1 Mobilitalea sp.
AGTATCTTTTTCCTCTACCTTATCCTTTTTGGTTGCATCCTGAGTAGTTAGCTCAGGAGTCTTTGCCGCATTATTCTTTCCATTGTCTATGAATAGAACTGCAGCTACTACTAAAGCAAATACCAATGTCGCTCCTAAGAGCCCCGACAGGAAGCCAGTTATATAATTCTTTTTCATTATTTACCTCCTACTTAACCGACTAATCAGGTTAGGTTAAGTCAGCACATGCACCACGTACAAAAGACCGTAGGCATTGCCAACGTTCTTTCGTAATATACCTGATAGTTTAATCCATATCAATAATCTAACTGTTCCATATACCTCATGTATTTAACAACCATCAATGCTATCTTAAAGGTTATGGCGTCCTCGAATACACGAAGGTCAAGGTTAGTGCTTTTCTGTAGTTTATCCAAGCGGTATACTAACGTATTCCTATGGATATATAGTTGCCTGGAGGTCTCCGAAACGTTTAAGCTGTTTTCAAAGAATTTATTGATGGTAGTAAGAGTCTCATCATCAAAGTCATCCGGTGATTTGCCTTCGAATATCTCTTTAATAAACATTTTGCATAGTGGCATTGGAAGCTGATAAATTAATCTTCCAATTCCAAGATTATTATAAGCAACTACATTTCTTCCGCTGTAGAAGATCTTACCTACATCCAGAGCCATCTTAGCTTCCTTATATGATCTAGATACATCCTTAATCTCATTGACTATGGTGCCATATGCCACATGAACCTTTGTCATGGCTTCTGTATTCAACATATCCAGAATAACTTTAGCTGTCTTATTTAGTTCCTCATAGGTCTCGTTCTGTTTCACTTCCTTAACAAGAATTATATTTTTCTCATCAACCGCAGTAATGAAATCTTTGGTTTTACCGGAGAATAGACTTCTAACCGTCTCAAGTGCATTGGAATCTTTCTCATTTTTGGTTTCGATGATATAAACTACTCTCCTTGCTTCCGTATCAATATGAAGTTTTTTGGCACGATTGTAGATATCCACCAGAAGCAAATTATCTAGCAACAGATTCTTTATGAAATTATCCTTATCGTATCTCTCCTTGTACGCAACCAGCAGGTTTTGTATCTGGAAGGATGCAATCTTGCCTATCATAAATACATCTTCACTATCACCCCTAGCCAAAATTACGTATTCTAACTGGTGTTCATCAAATACTTTAAAAAACTGGTATCCTTGAATTGCCTGACTATCAGCCTGCGAAGCCACAAAAGATAATACTGCATTCTCATACTGCTCAGCATTCTCTATTGTTGTTGCCAGAACTTTACCCTCGGTATCCATCACGCAAATATCAATGCGCGTAATTCCTTTCAAGCCATCAATAGTATTCTGAAGAATCTGATTGGAAATCATATTTACACTCCCTTTTCTATATTATATTTCTATTTTACTTTATAATTCATAGATACATAAGATATTTTATCATTGATTATATAAAAAGTAAACTAAAAATATAAATGTATTATAATTTTTTTCGTACAATACTATTAAATATGACATCAATAAATATAATTCAGCCAATAAACTATTGATTCAATCAGTAAAACCATATAGAATTTCGTTTACTAAACTACGCGCCGAGCGCGGCAAGTTTGTATGCAAAAATAGGGAGCACATTATGTGCTCCCTATCATATACTATACTTAGTTTGTTATAATTTGCTCTGTCTCTTTATCAAATACATGCAGCTTAGACATATCAAAAGCAATCTTTAATGTATCATCCGGTCTTGCTGTTGTACGAGGATTAACACGTGCTGTAATCTCAAGTGTCTCATCAACGTTAAAGTATAAGAATACTTCAGCACCTAAAAGCTCATATACTCTTACTGTTGCATCGAGAACACTATCAGGTGAGTTACTGATGAACATTTCTTCATCATGAATATCTTCAGGACGGATACCAACGATAACAGTCTTCTCATTGTAACCGCCATCAAGAACCTTTTTAGCCTTTGCTTCAGGAAGCTTTAGAGTATGATTGCCAAAGTTTACAAATGCATCTGCACCCTTCTTAACAACAGTTGCCTCAATCATGTTCATTTGAGGAGATCCCATGAAAGTAGCTACGAAATAGTTCTTAGGTTTTTCATATAAATTCTGAGGTGAATCAACCTGCTGAATGAAACCATCTTTCATAACTACGATTCTTGTACCAAGTGTCATAGCCTCTGTCTGATCATGTGTTACGTATACGAATGTAGTCTGTAAGCTCTGATGCAACTTAGAAATCTCGATACGCATCTGTACTCTCAATTTAGCATCCAAGTTGGATAAAGGTTCATCCATAAGGAATACCTTAGGACTACGAACGATAGCACGACCCATAGCAACACGCTGTCTCTGTCCACCTGAAAGAGCCTTTGGTTTACGGTCTAATAGATGTTCAATATCAAGGATCCTAGCTGCTTCATGAACAACCTTGTCAATCTGATCCTTAGGTACCTTTCTTAGCTTCAAACCAAAAGCCATATTGTCATAAACTGACATATGAGGGTATAAAGCATAGTTCTGGAATACCATTGCAATATCTCTATCCTTAGGTTCAACATCATTAACTAACTTATCACCAATCCATAATTCGCCCTGTGTAATTTCTTCAAGGCC
>DATESP010000245.1:0-3623 GCA_035270645.1 Mobilitalea sp.
TCATTTAAGAATTCTACTAATTTTAAGGGGAACATAAACAGACTCTTCGGTACTATATAGGTGGTCGCACCAAACTTTAAGGTAGGATATAGCTCCTTAAGGCAGGCATCCACATAAAGAGGTGTCTGATTACCGAATACAGTATCCTCCCCTATCTTAAGAACCTCCGATAGACTCTCGATATAATCTATGACTGAACGATGGCAAGCAACTACACCCTTGGGAATTCCTGTGGAGCCCGAGGTAAATACTATATATATAGGATCGGTATCGATTTGCTGCTCTCGTATACCCATAATAATATCCTCACGTATAGGAGTCCGTATCATATCTTCATAGCTATAAACCTTCCCGCTATATTCATATGACTCCAAAGCTGCCCTTGTCTCTTCATCACATATGACAGCACCCGGATTTAAGTTCTGAAAAATCAATTCAATCCGGTGCCTCGGCATCTCTTCATCGATCGGTACATAGTAGCAGCCCGAGTATATTACGCCAAAGAAGGATATAATCGTCCTTGGGTGTCTCCCCATAAATACTATAATTGGTTGTTTCTCATGGCCCTGATCCTTCAAATATGTCCCGATAGCCCTGGAATTCTTATAAACCTCGTCAAAGGTTACTCCTGCACTCTCATCTGCATATGCTATTTTGTTAGGAACCCTAGTCACAATATTCTCTAAATACTCTAGAACGTTATTCTGCATCTGTTTATCCTGCCTGTCTTATTTATTTGTAATTAAGGACTGATACTGTGTCTTTAGTTTACCACCACATAGACTCACTGAACTCATAGCTAGAACCTCCATAGCATCTATGAATCCTGGTCCTATATCATAATCCCGCTTAACTAACGAGAGTTCGGTACATCCCAATATAATTACCTCTGCTCCCATTGCCTTAAGTTCATCAGCAACCTCATTAAATTTATCCATTTCTGGTGGTTTGTTTGCTTTAATGTCCTTGTAAATCAGATTGGTAACATAGCCCTGACATCTCTTTGAGGGTATAAGCGGTTCAATTCCCTTTGCCTGTAGCTCCTCTTGAAACAGTCTACTATAAATCGTTCCATCTGTGGCCATGATTCCAGCCTGGCGTATTCCTCTGTCACTTAGGTACCCAACTGTCTCCCTGATAATATGGATAATCGGGGTATGGATCTCCTCAGATAAGGTATCATGAAAATAATGTGCCGTAATGCATGGAATAGCGATATAGTCTGCACCCAATGTAACCAGCATTTTGCCAATCTCTATTATAGAAGCCGCCGGGTTATCAAGGCTTCTGCCCAAGATATAATCAGTGCGGTCTGGAATGGAGGGCTTAGAAAATATCATCATCTCAATATGCTCCTGATCCACAGTGGCCTCTGTCATCTTGATGATTAATTCATAAAAATACGCAGTTGCAATTGGCCCTAATCCACCAATGACTCCTAATTTTTTCATAGCTTCCTCCTTCCCGTATATTTAATTATACATAATTAATTTGTTCTGAAGTTTTTTATTACAGTGTTACTACTTATAAGAGTCTATAAGAATTTATTCAACCGGTGTTGCCGGGTATAAGGTTTTGTCAAAGTTATAGTAATTATTACCTCTCATCTCTGTGTATTCCTTAACCTGCGCATCAGTAAGCATGAAGGAAGCAAATTTATCCTTATGCGGACAGGTATCAAAGTGATAATATCCATCTCCACAGTTAATAAGGTTCCAAAAATGCTGAGTTCTACCACCAACTCTTGTTACACACATATTCTCGATACCAGCTCGTGTCAATAATGCCTCAGATACTGCGTAATAGGTAAAACAATCGCCTACACCGTATCTAATCCCACGAAATGCCTCATTCATCCAGTCTGACTTATCTGAGTCACCTGTATAGGATACATGGCTCTTAATATAAGAATAGATTTCCCAAGCTATTTCCCTCTGGGTCATAGTATCCTTAATGATATCATCTAGGATATCATCTGCTAATTCATTCAGCATCTCCTCAGTAACAACTAATTTTATTACAGTAATAGTTGCCTTAGCCACCGTTTTATTGCCAGCTTTGTCAACCGCGCTGTAAATTACCTCATAAACACCCTCTTTATTCAAGTTCACCTTGCTTGAGTCTACATTGAACGCGGTATCACCGTCTCTGCCATCTCTAGCGCTAATGCCCTTCTTGTAAGATACTCCCTCTCCCTCATATACTGACTTATCCCTAACACCGTCAATAACCGGAGGTTCAGAATCCGCATTTATAGTTAGAGTAGCATCCAGTTCCGTCTGATTGCCATAGGCATCCTCTAATATAATTGTAACTTCCTGACTACCTAACTTTGTAAAATCAGGTACCACCTTATACGTGAACTGTACCCCTGACACATCCTCAATATCATTAACAAAAGAGGGTGCCTCCACAGTTTCATCACTCCATATCGTCCTATTCACAGGATTTCCAGTCGGAGGAGTGGTATCGATTACTTCAATATAAGAGTTTAGTGTCCTACCATCTACATCAATCTGTATCTCATGTGTAGTTGGCTTGCTAATATCTAGCTCCATCAAATCGGTAATAAAGGATATCGTATATCTGTCATTATCAACAAAATCCGTACTGGTAACGTTCATGATAGAACCTGCCTCTACCTGCACCACGCTCTTAATATCAAGGATTGTCAATAGGGACTCCAGTTGCGTCTGGTTCCCGCTGGAGTCCTCAAGTATTACGGTAACACCCTGTTCACCCGGAATCATTGTATCTACAGTATTCTTGAAGGTTATACTTACATTTGTTGCATCCATAACATTAGTTACAAAGGATTCGGCTTTAATCTCCTCCCCCTTTAATGCCATAACATTAACAGCCTCGGCAATTGGCGCTGTCTGGTCAACCACTTCAAGACTGGAGGTAAGAATTCGGTTTCTTACTTTAATCTTTATTTCATAAATCCCAGGCATATTAAGATTAAGGCTATTTATATCTGTAATATATCTACCCTCTAATTCCTTTTCCAGCAGGAATTCCTTAACTTCCACCATAGGATTTCCAGCTTCAATAGTTACTGCTTTTACTACCATGGGTTTGAATTGCAGATAAGCTATATAAGATAATACAAGCAACATGATCAAACTAGATAGCATCAATAGGGCTTGTAAGGTATATTTTTTTTTCTTCTTCTTCTTTTTCATGTTTCCTCCAGAGTATGATTATAGAAGCCGTTCATTTATCCTACTCCTATTTTACGCATTTTATGTATATGATAATCTCAATTCTGTTGATTGTCAATACAATGAAAATCCTCTCAGAATGTTTAGTCAGGAATTAGTTACTGTTCACTCGTTAGTCAGCGCGAGGTGTTTTACGCAAGTAAAACCCGAGAACTTCATGCGCCAAAGTGCTCTTTTTGCACTTTGTGTGCATAATTGTTGCTGTGAACGAGGTACGAGTGAACAGTAACAGGAATTATGTACGGCATTATTCTAACAAAATATGTATATTTTGGATAAGCACAGCACAACATATATCATCAGTGACTAATGCTTCACTGATGATATAGCCTCGGTATAAAATGAAAGGAGAATTACCATGATACAACAGATCTTAAAGGCTCTTTTAGTTACTGCTAT
>DATESP010000246.1:0-7883 GCA_035270645.1 Mobilitalea sp.
GCTGTGTTCCACGATAAGGGTCCACTGTTGATATTGGCAGGAGCAGGCTCAGGCAAGACAAGAGTCCTAACCCACCGGATAGCCTATCTTATTGATGAGCTGGATGTTAATCCCTGGAATATACTTGCTATTACATTTACGAATAAAGCCGCTCGTGAGATGAGGGAAAGGGTAGATAAGATTGTTGGTTATGGCTCCGAGAGCATCTGGGTCAGCACCTTCCATTCCACTTGTGTAAGAATATTAAGACGTTTTATTGAGACTATTGGATATGATCGCAGCTTTACAATCTATGATTCTGATGATCAGAAGACCCTTATACGTGAAATCTGTAAGTATCTAGAGATTGATACTAAGAAGACAAATGAACGTAGCTTCATATCTACTATTTCTAAGGCAAAGGATGAGCTTATATCACCGGAACAATTTGAGAAGAATGCTTATGATTACCAGCAGAAACAATATGCCGAGGTATATACCCAATATCAGAAAAGACTTAAATCCAATAATGCACTGGATTTTGATGATTTAATATGTAAGACCGTGGAGCTTTTTCAGACTAATAAGGAAGCTTTAACTTATTTTCAAAACCGTTTTCACTATATAATGGTGGACGAGTACCAGGATACGAATACAGCTCAGTTCCAATTGATTCATCTCCTATCTTCTGGTATTAATTCGCAGGGTATCCGTGAGAACAATCTTTGTGTAGTAGGTGATGATGACCAGTCTATTTACAAATTCCGAGGCGCAAATATATATAATATCTTAAATTTTGAGAAAGCCTATCCTAATACGAATGTAATTAAGTTGGAACAGAATTACCGTTCTACTAAGAGTATTCTGAATGCAGCTAATGAAGTGATTAGCAATAACAAGGGCCGTAAGGATAAATCCCTCTGGACTGATAATGATGAGGGTGAGCCAGTCCATTATACTCAATTCGAGAATGACTTTGAAGAAGTTGACAGCATTACAGCTGAGATAAAACGAACCGTAGATAATGTCGGGGTAAGCTATAATGATTTTGCGATTCTATACCGAACAAATGCCCAATCCCGTCTATTTGAGGAGAAATTAATTCTCCGAAATATTCCTTATAAGATTATCGGCAGTGTTAATTTCTATGCAAGGAAGGAAATCAAGGATATCCTGTCTTACTTAAAAACCATCAATAATGGTATGGATAGCATCGCTGTCAAACGTATCATTAACGTTCCCAGACGAAGTATCGGACTAACTACTGTTGATAGGATCAATAACTATGCACTTGATAATGATCTTAGCTTTTATGATGCTTTGACCCGCGCTTCCCAAATACCAGGCTTGGAGCGCTCACAGGGCAAGCTACTACCCTTCATAAGCCTAATTGAGGGATTAAAATCAAGACTGAATCAAGAAGGCTATTCTCTCCGTGAATTAATTGATGATGTCCTAGATGCAACCGGATACCTTAGAGAGCTGGAAGTCGATGATTCTGAAGAAGCCAAGGACCGTATAGCTAATATCGACGAATTGGTGAACAAGCTGGTTACATATGAGGAGAATGCAGAGGAAGAGCCAACTCTTGGTGGTTTCTTAGAGGAAGTTGCCCTCGTAGCTGATATTGACAGTCTGGATGAAAGTGTTGATAAGATTGTTTTAATGACTCTTCATAGTGCCAAGGGTTTGGAGTTCCCCTATGTATATATGTGTGGAATGGAGGAAGGCATCTTCCCCGGATATATGTCCATCCATGCGGATAACCCGGAGGTTGAGATTGAGGAAGAGCGGAGGCTATGCTATGTCGGTATCACTAGGGCTATGAAATGTCTATCCCTTACTGCTGCAAAGCAGCGTATGCTCAGAGGTGAGACCCAGTTTAATAGACCTTCTCGCTTTATAAATGAGATTCCACGATATCTTCTAAAAATCAATGTCCCTGAACGTCAGAAAATGCAATCAGGATTTAGAGATAGATCCTATAATAGTGATGACCTCTCTTCCCTTGATAAGGCCTTTGATTTTGAGAAGCCCTCTGCTTCCGGCAAATATGAGCAATCTCAGATTTCATACAAACCTTATAAACAAATTCCAGGTAGCAATATGGGAACCTTAGATTATGGCGTTGGAGATATGGTAAAGCATATCAAGTTTGGTACTGGAGTCGTAACTGATATTACTATGGGTGGTAAAGATTATGAAGTTACTGTAGATTTCCAAACCTTCGGAACAAAAAAGCTTATATCCACCTTTGCGAACTTGATTCTGATTAATTAATATAAACTATTTGAATAATAATCTTCAAGTTATGATATGATAATATATATTAAAATAATTGCTTTGTGTATTGATATTGCGATATAATAGCTTTAGTTCACTAAGCAACTAATATAAAAAATTTTGAAAGGATGTGTTAACATGGGAAACAAATTAGAAGATTTCTTAAATGCCATGAAATTAGGGGAATTGATTCATCGTAAGGATCCCGAAGAAAAAAGTAGACATTTAGTCTGTATTCTTGCAATCGTTGGTGCTGTCGCAGCTATCGCTGCCATCGCATATGCTGTATATCGTTATATGAATCCTGACTATTTAGAGGATTTTGATGATGAATTTGATGATTACGAGGATGATTCAGAAGAAACTGTAGTACCGGATCAAGAATAAGAATTTTGTTTTAACTGCACTTTTTGTATTTGTATTTAAGGGAGGATCATCACTGCAATTGCAGGGTGATCCTCCCTTATTTTATCCATAATAATAATTTGGTGACACTCATTAATTAGTAGTAGCTATTCATTGATAGCTATTTTTTGATAACTATTTTTTGATAACTATTTTTTGATAGTTATTCATTGATAACTATTTTTTGATAACTATTCTTTGATAGCTATTCTTTGATAGCTTTCGTGGCATACTCTTTCGTAATTATCGTGTTATATGGAACCCTTTCAGATAGCTCTCCTGCTTCCTCTAAAATATCCTCCAAGAGGTTTAGGCTTTCCTCTTCAAATATCAAATTGTCCTTCCACGTGTCCTGTTCATAATACCTGGTCACAATCAATACTAAGGTATTTCTGTCAGTCTCTTTGAATTGTGGAGCTATCACTTCAGCTATTTCCTTTGGAGTGTGGCTTCCTACATAATCCATTCCTTTTTGGATCGCATTTGTAAACTGTTGAATGATTTCCGGATTCTTCTTAATATAACTTTTCTTAGCTGCGAAAGCTGTATAAGGAACCTTACCGCTCTCTACACCTAATGAAGCAACTACCTTTCCGACACCCTCCAACTCTAAACCAGTAGCAGCTGGCTCAAATTCACAGGTATAATCTCCTTGGCCTGCTGCAAATGCCTGGGAGGTCAATCCAAAATCAATATTTTTAATAATGGTCAGATCCTTCTTTGGATCAATCCCCTGCTTCTTTAAGATGTACTCAAATACCATCTGCGGCATACCTCCTGGCCGTCCTCCAATAACTGTCTTGCCCTTTACATTTTCCCAGGTGAAAGCTTCTCCCTTATCCCTAGCAACCAAAAAATTGCCAGCACGTTGGGTCAATTGTGCAAAATTGATGACATAATCTTCTGCTCCTTCATTATATACATAGATTGAAGCCTCTGCCCCCATGAACCCGATATCACAATCACCACTTAATACCGCAGTCATCGTCTTATCAGCTCCCAGACCGTTCACTAGTTTTACCTTTAACCCTTCCTCTTCAAAGTATCCCTTCTCAAAAGCGACGTACATCGGCGCATAGAAAATTGAATGAGCGACCTCATTGAGTGTAATCTTGGTGAGTTTGTCTTTACCCTTACAACCAGTAAGAAGATAAGCTGTCATGGTAATTAGAGTGAGTATACAGATTAGTTTCCTCTTCAATTGAGAACCTCCCAGAAAATCAGTGAGGGGTTGAAATCCACCACTGATGATATATTACCACTAACAATATATCGTTGTTCTCCTGAGATTGTGCATGTATAGATATCACTTCCCTATAATATTCTCATATAAGTCCATGCCATAGCTGGTCCTCTCTGGTTCATTTTCCAGTATCTTAAAGGTTCTGGTTCCGTCTATACGGCGCTCGGCGCTAAGGAATAAAGCCCTTTCTGGCTTCTTAGCATACAGTGTTTTAGTGAATTCGAATAAGTGTGTAACCATCATAATTTTAGTCTTGTTTTCATAAAGGGCATTCACCACATCTGCTGCTATCTTCGATCCCTCACGCTCCGTAGTCGTTGCAAAGGACTCATTGAGTAGCAGTAGTGAGCGAGGTGTTATAGCATCTATTATATGGCTTATACGATTTAGCTCTTCATCCAGCTTTCCGCTGTTCATCGCCATATCCTCTCGTCTTGTAAAATGAGTGAAGATTCCATCAAATAACGAGTTACAATAATACTGAGCGGGAACAAACATACCACATTGCATCAAAAGCTGTGCAATACCAACACTTCGTAGAAAAGTAGATTTTCCTCCCTGATTCGCACCTGTAATAACAAATAGAAGTAAGTCCTGTGTATCCAGATCATTCGTAACCGGCATACTGCGGGAATAAATCGCCATACTCATATCATATAGACCTTTAAACTTAAAAATATCCAGCTTATCACTAGAGATATACGGTATACAAGTAGGAATATGTATCTGATCAAGCCGGTTCTTCAAATTAGCAGCTCCTATATAGAAGGCCATCTGATAATGTAGGTTCTCAAAAAATGAAGTCAACTCTTTAATAAAGTTCTGGTACATCCGCATGACCTGGACTAGACCTGAAGCTTCCATCTCCCGTACATCAGAAGAAATGCTTGTATCATCTAGAAGAATTACGTTACGTTTTAATAACTTATAAAATAATTGGGTCACAATTCCCTTAGTCTTCCTCTTCTTAAAATCCTCCTTTGACAAGTGATTAATAATAATATTTTTCATTTTCAATCCTTGTCCCACGGTAGCACTAAATGTGATCTCACCTCCTTGGGTTAGGAAGTTCATCTCACTGATAGAGTCTTTGATTTTTAAGACAAATTCATAATTGTAATCACAGATTAGGTTCTCATAGAATAATCGCATGCCCGGTGATGTAAAACTTTTCTCAACCGTATCGGTAAACTCTTTCAATTTCTCAAGATTATCTACCAGTATCCCCAGTAATTCCAGGGAATGCAGTATATTCACAGAATTTGAAATCATAGCTGAGGATGACTTCTTAATTGATTTCGTGAACCTTTCCGTCTCTTCTATTGTCCTGCATGTCATCTCATAAATCTGAAAAAAGCTGTTATAATTTTGTATACAGTCAGATATTATTGCCTGCCGATATAACACTGTCGATTTGTTCGTCAATGGCTCTAACAACACAGATCGTACGGTCTTATAGATATATTTATCATTACGAGCCATAAACTTAAATAAAATGTCCAGATTCAAATCTTTTATTACTTCATTTTTATTCATAGAAGCACTTTTTGCCCCAGCCTCGTTGCTGTCGTATAATAATCTCACATTCATCCCTGTATACGCTCCTTTAACTCCTGATATGTTAAATGATGCTTTTCGACAATGGTATTTGCATAACTCTTACCATCTGCCGGCCGGCGCTCTATTTTAAAGGTGCGTATATTGCTGTCTTCACTAAGCAAGGCAGCGACAAGACTTACAACTCTGTCGTCTTCCTTAGTCAGTTCATAGATGTGTGTAACATATACTCCCAAACAGTCCCTGTCCATAAAGAAGTCAAGAACCTTCCTCCCCATAATATATGCATCATAGGAGGTCGCAGAGGTAAAGACCTCATTAATAATTACAAAGCTGTTTCTTGTGGCATTATCCATCATTTCCTTAAGGCGGAGTAACTCTTCCTTCAATTTACCCGCTCCAGTATTTATGTTTTCTTCTACAGCAAAATGGGTATATATTCCATCAAACACTGGAACTTCTGCTTTCTCAGCTGGAACCATAAGACCTATGGAGCTAAAATAAATCATCTGCCCAATTGCCCTGGCAAAGGTAGTCTTCCCTCCCTGATTTGGTCCTGTAATAACAAAAAAACGTTCTCCTCTATCAAAATAGCAATCGTTAAAAATCATTTCTTTTTTATGTAACGCATTTTTCTTTGCTAAGGCAAGATCATATCCCTTATTTATTCGAAATGTCCCTTCCTCTGAAAGCGCGGGATAACAGAAATGAAAATTCATTTCCTTCATATTACTCCGGTAACGGCAGAAGGAAATATAGAATTGGCATTCCAATTCAAATTCACAGATTAAGGGATGAATAAAATTATGATGCGTCTCATCATATTCCTTTAGATTGAGAAAAGTCTGCGCATAAGGCTTACTTAGAATCTGAAATATAGAACCCTCCAGTGCTGATAATATTGGCGTTCCAAAAGGATTCTTCTGATATAAATGCTTATCTTCAGACCCCTCTCTAAAGGTGTCCTGAAGCTGTTTACAATAATCATCCTCTAGATAACCTGTGTTAATGATTACTCGGTCCCTTTTTAGCTGAATATTGAATTGCATACCCTCAAATTGAGCTATAAGCTGTTCAGTCTCCTCCTTAAGGCGGATGAATTCTTCACTTTTTATATATTCTGCCAGCCACTCCCGAAAAAGCTGCAAGCCCTTCGAGTTAATGATTTCCCTGTCCAAATCCTCCTGAAGACTAATTAATGAGTTTATATAGCTAAAAGCTGAATCAAGATTCCATTTTTGCTTTTGTACTTCATTCTCATTATCTTCTATATTAGTAAGATATCCCCTGGCTCTACGCATCCCAATGGAAAATTCCGATATGCTTTTTTCGATATTCGGATTATCAAAATCCCTTAAGACCTCAAGTCGGTAATTGATATCCTCCCTGTCAACCATATAATAATAGAACCTTCTCAAATCATAAAGCTTATGTCCCTCCATGATATCCTGTACAATCTGATCAATATTTAGATCGTAAAAGAATCTCGGCATCACAAGCTTATCCGGCTCAATATACTCTAATTTATTCACTCCCAATATACTATGAAATGACATACTACTTTCCCCCTAGCTATGTAAAATACACATAGTTACATTTTACCCCACATAGTAGAATTATTCAATATATGGTAATACATAATGAAATTAGCGTATCATTGGGATTAGCGGTATCATTGAGTATAGCGGCATCATTGAGTATATCGGCATCATTGATATTACCGTATCATTGAGTATAGCGGCATCATTGAGTATAACGGCATCATTAAGATTACCGTATCATTGTGTATAGCGGCATCATTGAGTTTACACTATCATTGAGATTAGCGGCATAAAGTGTGCATCCAAATTAAAAAATGTTCGCTTGGAAGGGTTGTTATTTAAAGGACGAACTTTCCTATACAATAGCAAACAGTAGGGATCAATCCCTACTGTTCATGTGGTATTTATAGTTTATATAGTTTATATGATTTATATGATTCATATTAATCATTAGACATCCAGTATATAGATATCTACAATATTTACTTGTTACTATCTTAATACATAATAATTATTGCTTAATTATTGCTTCGGCTTTTTTGCGAGTACAATACTTAGGCTCTTCTCTTCATAACCACCAGTGTCTAGGTAGCTTACTGTCAGAGTGATTGTGTCTCCAGCCTTATTATATGATAGCGCATTAGTCAAATTCTCAATTGTATCAACCTTAATATCATTTATTTTTGTGATGATATAGCCTTTCTTCATACCTGCCTGTTCCGCGGGTGAATCTTCCACTATGCCATTAATATAGATACCAATCGGCATATTAAACTGTTGGGAGAATGCCTCAGTTACCTCCTGTGCAGTATCAAGATAAATACCTAAGAAGCCTATCTCTGACTCACTGATTACCTCTCTCTTCATCAATTGGT
>DATESP010000247.1:0-3071 GCA_035270645.1 Mobilitalea sp.
ATTACAAATAACGAGACCATGGAATCTAAAGCTTATCTAATTCCTTATGGTTCTAGGATAAAGGTTATGGATGGGGATATTATGGAAGCCGGCGATGAGCTGACTGAAGGTAGTGTTAATCCTCATGATATCTTAAAGATCAAGGGAGTACGTGCTGTTCAGGATTATATGATCCAAGAGGTTCAGAGGGTATACCGCTTACAGGGTGTAGAAATCAATGATAAGCATATCGAGGTTATTGTTCGCCAGATGTTGAAAAAGATCCGTATTGAAAATAATGGTGATACAAGTTTCCTTCCTGGTACTTTGGTTGATTATTTAGAGTTTAATGATGAAAATGATAGACAGATTGCAAATGGCTCAGAGATTGCAGATGGTAAGCAGGTTATGCTTGGTATTACGAAGGCTTCTCTAGCAACCAACTCCTTCCTGTCGGCAGCGTCTTTCCAGGAGACCACTAAAGTCTTAACTGAAGCAGCCATAAAGGGTAAGATTGATCCATTGATCGGTCTGAAGGAAAATGTTATCATTGGTAAATTGATTCCTGCCGGTACTGGAATGAAGAGATATCGTTCCGTGAAGCTGGACACAGATCTGCAGGAGGAATATATGCTTTCTGAGGATTTGGAGGGTGATGGTAACTATTCTGATGAATTTGATACCTTTGCATATCCGGTAGAAGAGGAATTCACCGAGGAAGGCTACTTTGAAGAAGGCTATGACGGAGAGAACTTTGAAGAAGAAGGCGTATACGAAGTAGAAGACGGAATCCCTGAGATCGTATATGATGAGGCCAAATTTGGTAAAGATGATAATGGTATTGGAAGAGAAGATGCTATCCCTGGTGTAGATGATGCACATGTTGGATATGGCGAGAACAGTCATAATGATGGCAACTGGACTGAGACTAATTTCAACTTGAAGGGTATTAGTGAGGATGATTACAGCGACGATAAGTAATAAATAAAGGTCACTGTAGGCAACTTGCTATAACTACCAAGTATATAATTAAAATAATATTATTAGGGCTGTCATGCGACTCATAAAGTTGTATGACAGCCTTTGTTTCACACTATCGTAGAAGATAAATACAAATGCTTATGATGATTGGAAGCCGATCTCTGATAAGATCGAAATGCAAATACCTATGATGATTGAAAGTAGATCTCTGATAAGATCGAAATGCAAATGCTTATGACGATCGGAAGCAGGTCTCTGATAAGATCAGAATACAAATGCTTATGACGATTGAAAACAGGTCTCTGATAAGATCAGAATATCAGAATACAGATTAGTGAAAAATCGGATGAACATGACAAAAGATAGTGATAATGATATAATATACTTGCATATATTTTTAAATCTACTAGGAAAGAGGGAACAAGTATGGAATATTTATTAAGATATCAGGAGTGGTTGACAAACCCGTACTTTGATGAAGTTACTAGGTCGGAATTGGCTTCTTTAAAAGGTAATGATATGGAAATAAAAGAACGTTTTTTTAAAGATCTTGAATTCGGAACCGGCGGCTTGCGCGGCATATTGGGTGCCGGAGTGAATCGTATGAATCTATATACGGTGCGAAGGGCTACACAAGGACTTGCTAATTATATTAGGAAGCAGGGTGGGGAGACCAAGGGTGTAGCTATTGCATATGATTCCAGAAGGATGTCACCAGAATTTGCATTAGATACTGCCTTATGTCTTGGTAAGAATGGCATCAAAGCATATCTGTTTGAAACATTAAGACCAACTCCAGAACTATCCTTTGCAGTTAGAGAGCTGGGTTGCATCGCAGGGATAGTAATAACTGCAAGTCATAACCCTGCTGAATATAATGGCTATAAAGTGTACTGGGAGGATGGCGCTCAGATAACTACACCCAGGGATGAAGAGATAATTAATGAAGTAAATTCAATTACTGACTTCGCCGATGCGAAGACGATGCCGAAGGAAGAAGCCATAAAGAAGGGCCTACTTGTAATAATCGGGCAGGACATTGATGATAAATATATAAGTGAGCTTAAGAAATTGGTTATTAATCCAGTTAGTGAAGTGGGCAGAAAGATAAACATTGTATATACACCCCTACATGGTACTGGTAATCTTCCGGTTCGCAGGATTTTAAAGGAACTTGGATTTGAAAATGTATTTGTTGTACCGGAGCAGGAGCTTCCCGATTCTGAATTTTCCACGGTAGGATATCCAAATCCAGAGGATCCTAAGGTATACACTCTGGCTAGGAAGCTGGCAGAAGAGGTAGATGCGGATCTAATCCTTGCTACAGACCCGGATGCAGATCGTTTAGGGATTCAGGTGAAGAATGAGCAGGGCGAATATGTTCTTTTTAACGGAAATATGACCGGAGCGTTGCTTGCAGAGTATGAGTTCTCACAAAAAGCAGAGAAGGGTATTCTCCCAATTAATGCAGCATTGGTAAAAACCATTGTTACAGGTAATATTTCTGACCGGATTGCTGAATTCTATGACGCAAGATTGATTGAGGTGCTAACCGGCTTTAAGTATATTGGAGAGCAGATAAAGAACTTTATGGAGACTGGCTCCAATGAGTACATCTTTGGTTATGAAGAAAGCTATGGATGTCTAATCGGGACCCATTCAAGAGATAAGGACGCGGTTGTAGCAGTTATGGCATTATGTGAAGCAGCAGCTTACTATCGATCCAAGGGCATATCCCTATTTGAACAGATGAATAATATTTATCAGAAATACGGTTATTTTAAAGAGGACCTGGCTTCTGTTACGTTAAAGGGAATCGAAGGAATTAAAAAGATACAATCAATTATGAAGAGTTACAGAAGCAACCCTCCGAAGGAAGCCGGCGGGTATAAAATAATTAAAATCAGAGATTACAGAAATGATATAGTTACTGACCTTCTAACCGGAGCTGTTGCTTCGACGGGACTTCCAAATTCCGATGTGTTGTACTTTGAATTAGAGGAGGATGCTTGGTGCGCAATACGTCCTTCAGGAACAGAACCGAAGATCAAATTCTATTTTGGAGTAAAGGGCAACAGCTTTGAGGATGCTGAAATTAGGCTTAATGGATT
>DATESP010000248.1:0-5031 GCA_035270645.1 Mobilitalea sp.
CCGCCTATAGGCGGTTGTTGGTAACACGAAACGTTATGTGAAATGAACCAATACATATAGTATTAAAGGAGATCTATTAATGTTAGAAAAGATGAGCAATTTTTTCGAGGCACGAGTTGAAGGTTACGATAATCATATGATAAATAATGTTGCTGGCTGTAATGATGGATATAAAAAGATGTCAGAACTACTACCTAAATCTATTGAAAGTCTACTAGATTTAGGGTGCGGAACAGGTCTTGAGCTTGATGAGATTTTCAAGACTCATCAGAACATTAAAGTGACAGGTGTTGATTTAACAAAAGCAATGTTGGATAGGTTACAAGAGAAATATCATAATAAAAACATTACACTAATTAATGCTAGCTATTTCGATTATGATTTCGGAATTGATAAGTTTGATGCAGTTGTTTCCTTTCAAACAATGCATCATTTTTCACACGATATGAAAATAAAACTATATTCAAGAGTATACTCAGCACTGAAGCCGAGTGGAAAATATATTGAGTGTGATTATATGGTGGTTGAGCAAGCAGAAGAGGATCATTATTATAGAGAGAACGAGCGGATAAGAAAAGAACAAAACATTCCTGAAGGAGAGTTTTATCATTATGATACACCATGTACAATGCAGAATCAGATAAGAATGCTAAAATTAGCTGGTTTTGAAGAAGTTAAAATGGTTTGGAGAAAAGAAAATACTACTATAATTGTTGCTGATAAGACCCAAATAAAGCCTAAATAATATTGATTAGAGGTATGGGCTAATTTGCTGAAAGGGGTTATATAATGACACATTTAGGAACAAAAGAACTAGAAACAATGAATTGTACATTATTTTGGGAGGTAATTTATGGATATTAAGATACGAAAGTTGACGCCAGACCTTGCAGAAGATTATGTGCATTTTTTTGATATTACACCACATGATGATAATGTGGACGAACATAAATGTTATTGCGTGTGTTGGTGTAACGATGATGGTGAGGGCAAAGACTTTTCAACAGTAGAAAAAAGAAGAAAGTTTGCCTTACAATATGTCAAAAGCAATAACATTCAGGGTTATCTTGCTTATAATGGTGATACTATTGTTGGGTGGTGCAACGCTAATACAAAATCAGATTGCTTGAAATGCGAAAGTTGGCGAAGATTTATGAGTTATGTGCCTTTAGAGGACCCGAATATGAACACAAAGGTAAAATCTATATTCTGCTTTGTGATTGCACCGGAGATGAAAAGAAAAGGCATTGCTACATTACTATTGGAACGTGTATGTAAGGATGCGATCCAAGAAGGGTTTGATTTTGTGGAGGTATATCCATACAAAGAATCTAGTTATCAATCATCAGATTTTGGTGGTCATTTTGAGATGTATAGAAAGAGTGGGTTCCATGTGTCTTTAGAGGCTGAACAATCTTTTGTCATGAGGAAGCAGTTAAAGTAGAATGGTGATGCGTCTTTATCTAGAGAATGGGAGGTTTCATATGTACAATGGAATCATAATAAAAGAAAGTTTATCCGATGAGCTTATATTAGACTATGTAGAGATGGTGAAAGTAGAAATATGGAAAACTGATTACGCGCCAAAATATTGGACAGCGATTTTTTTTGTTTCAAAGGATGAAAGCTTTCCATATGAGTTATCGAAAGTACTTACTGGAAATTGGTTTGTTGATATGAAGGTTAACAATACTAAAATAATTGTTTTTAAAAATAAGATTTTAAAATATGAGATTGGAAATATGAAACAAAAAGAATATGTATGTGATGAGTGTAGAAAATTAGGGATTCCAGATTGTCAAATAAATTGGGAAGAATAATTATGGATTGAAAAGGTATAAATGCAATACTCCACATATTAACTTGTAATTCGTTATCTTGTTGTATATAATTAATGGGAGGAAGTGGATATGATTTACCAATTGATGACTGATTACTAGAAAGGAAGTAGGGGCAGGATGAGTGAGGTATATACCTTTGGTGTCAAGACGGATCAGCATACAGCCTTGATTGACATAACAAGGGAGATTCAGGGTTTAGTAAAGGAAAGTAAAGTACAACAGGGAATCTGTGTGATATTTATTCCACACACGACAGCTGCTGTTACGATCAATGAAAATGCAGATCCCGACGTCGTGCGGGATTTTATGATGGAGATGAATAAAGTGGTTCCCTGGACGGATGGATATCGTCACATTGAGGGAAACTCCGCCGCACATATAAAGTCTAGTATGATGGGCTTTTCGGAGACAGTTATCATTGAAGATGGTAGACTTCTTTTGGGTACTTGGCAAAGTATTTATTTTACTGAGTTTGATGGCCCTAGAATCCGAAAGGTTAAAGTGAAAATAATAGAGAGCTAAGTTACGGGCAACTAAGCTTAAACGAGTCTACCTACTAAAATATATCTTGTGGCATATGAAAATTTAAGATATAATCATACCAAACTATAACATAGGAGATTATTTATGGCAGAACCTATTAAGAGAACAACTACAATTACGGAACAGACGATGATTGCTGAGGATATCTACAGTATGTGGGTACAGGCTGAGGACATAGCATCTGAAGCAGTTCCAGGACAATTCGTATCCTTATTCTGCAATGATGGAAGCAGATTATTGCCTAGACCAATCAGTATTTGTGAAATAGATCGTATAAATGGAAGACTCCGACTCGTATATCGGGTAGCGGGAAATGGCACCTTAGAATTCTCTAAGTTAGGAGCAGGTGACGAGCTTGGAATGATGGGACCCTTGGGTAACGGTTTTCAGCTCCTTAAGCAGAAGGCTATTTTGATTGGTGGGGGAATTGGAATACCGCCGATGCTTGAACTGGCAAAACAGCTTAATTGTGAGAAGGATATCGTTCTAGGGTATAAAGACTCATTATTCCTAAATGATGAATTTAAACCCTATGGTAATGTCTATCTATCTACAGAGGATGGAAGTGCTGGAACCAGAGGAAATGTTCTGGATGCTATCAAAGAGAAGCTACTGAAGGCAGATATCATATATGCCTGTGGGCCGACTCCAATGCTCAGAGGAATTAAGACATATGCTACAGAGCAGGGAATTAGAGCACAACTATCCATGGAGGAAAGGATGGCTTGTGGTATTGGTGCCTGTCTGGGTTGTGTATGTAAGACAAAGGAAGTTGATCATCACACTAATGTTAAAAACAAGAGAATCTGTAAGGAAGGCCCTGTATTTTATGCTGATGAGGTAGAAATATGACTACGAAGGTTACACTTGCTGGAATTACATTTAAAAACCCGGTTACCACTGCTTCCGGAACCTTTGGCTCTGGAATGGAGTATAGCGGATATGTTGATTTATCAAGGCTAGGGGCAGTAACGACTAAAGGTGTATCAAGCGTACCATGGCCAGGGAATCCGACACCGAGAGTTGCTGAGACCTATGGCGGCATGTTGAATGCAATTGGCCTACAGAATCCGGGAGTCGATGTCTTTATCAATCGGGACATTCCCTTCCTTAGAACCTATGATACTAAAATCATTGTAAATGTCGTTGGAAAAACTACGCAGGAGTATTGCGAGGTAGTTGAAAGATTAGCTGACTGTGATGTTGATCTACTGGAGATTAATATTTCCTGTCCAAATGTAAAGGAAGGCGGAATTGCTTTCGGACAGGATGCGAAATGTGTAGAGCAAATCACCTCAGACTTGAAAAGACGTGCCAGGCAGCCGATTATCATGAAGCTTAGCCCGAATGTAACAGATATCGCAGAGATGGCCAAAGCTGCCGAAGCAGGAGGGGCAGATGCCATTTCTCTGATTAACACTATGACCGGGATGAAGATTGACATTAATCGTAGACGATTTCTACTGGCTAATAAGACGGGGGGACTATCCGGTCCGGCTATAAAGCCAATAGCAGTACGCATGGTCTACCAAGTAGCAAACGCTGTAAGAATACCTATCATTGGGATGGGTGGAGTTGTAACTGCGGAGGATGCCTTGGAATTTTTGATGGCAGGAGCTACTATGGTTGCAGTCGGTACAGCAAATTTTATAGACCCCACTGCGACGATTAAAGTAATAGATGGGATTAAAGCCTTTATGAAACAACAGGGAATCAAAGATATCAATGAAATCATTGGCTGTGTAAAATAAGAATTAATAATTTATAGGTCTTGGGAGGAAACGGATGGAAAATTATAAGAAGGAATTTATTGAATTTATGGTGGACAGCAAGGTATTGAAATTTGGAGATTTTACCACCAAGAGCGGAAGAAAAACGCCATTCTTTGTGAACACCGGATTCTATCGCACAGGCACTCAGCTTAAGAAGCTCGGTGAATATTATGCCAAGGCAATCTATAATCGGTACGGTATGGATTTTGATCTACTGTTTGGACCCGCTTATAAAGGAATACCGTTGAGTGTTACTGCAGCTATTGCAATTAGTGAATTGTATCAAAAGGAAGTTAAGTACTGCTCCAATCGTAAGGAAGTTAAGGACCATGGTGATACTGGAATCTTACTAGGATCACCGATTGCGGATGAGGATAGAGTTATCATAATAGAGGATGTTACAACTGCAGGAACCTCGATCGGAGAGACAATGCCGATTCTGAAGGCGCAGGGTAATGTCGAGGTAATCGGGCTTGTGGTATCGGTGGACCGTATGGAGAGAGGTAAGGGTTTAAGAAGCGCTTTATCCGAGATTGAAGAGACCTATGGAATCGCAACTACAGCAATTGTTACTATGCAGGAAGTGGTTGAACACTTGTATAATAAGCCGTATAATGGCAATATAATAATTGATGATACTTTGAAAGCTGCAATTGACAAGTATTATGAGCAATACGGCGTAACGAATTAATGCTAAATCTCAAGGAGGGAACATTATGATGGAGAAAATTTATAACACGATGAAATCAGTTGGTGTATGGAATCTGGTACTGGGAATTGTACTTATTATTGCAGGACTTGTTGCAGGTATTTTTATGATAGTTAATGGTGCTAAACTACTTAAGAAGAAATCAGATCTTTTGTTTTAATGTATA
>DATESP010000249.1:0-8396 GCA_035270645.1 Mobilitalea sp.
AGGTATCTGATAGGAAAGATCCAATTCATCAAAGCGGAAGCTTTTCCTACCTCCGTTCTCAGCTCTTGTCCAAAACTCCATCAGCCGATCAAAAGTCAGATAGAAATACAGGTTACGTTTCTTAAAATAAATAAGCAGAAAAGAAATTCCATCCTGCTCTTCGAATTCTCTCATAAAAGTAATTTGATGCTCATGTATATTACTAATGCTGAAGGTATCCACAGAGCATTCCTTTGCATCGAAGCAGATCGGAATACCTTGCACAACGCCGATATAATCGACAGTACTCTTCTGCTCGAAATATGCTAAGGTAATATGCCTGCAATCCTTATCAATATTAATTGGGGTTATCGGAGTTGGAACCTTCTGTATTAAGGCTAATCCCTTTTCACGGTATTTTGTGTTGGTGTAATTAATCATTTCCTCCAACATTGATCCGCGTAGTCCCCTAGAATTCCATGATGGCATATGAGCGCCTCCCCTCATTTATAACCTACTTATTAGTGAATCAGATTCTGACCAATCTTGAATATTAAAATATATCGTAACTGTTCAGTACCTTCACAGTTACAGGGCATCTTACGATGCCCATGCACACAAAATGGATAAAATACATCCATTTTGGCGCTGAATCACTCGAATCCACTACGTGATTCTCGAGGTTCTGAATAGTTAAAATATATCCTTCTTTATCCTTCGAAATAGCTCCGATTCCTCAGCACTATATTCCTTACCTGATAAATATGATAGCTCTCCATTAAGCTCTGGAAAAACCATACGGCAGGAATGCAGTAGTTGATGGGATAGGCCATAGTGAAGCTTAAAGAAATGGTTCATCTTCTGATCACCATATTTAAAATCGCCTATTAACGGGTGTCCTATACTGGCAAGGTGTGCCCTTATCTGATGAGAACGGCCTGTGATTAATTTCACCTGAAGAAGCGTAAAGCTTCCCTTTGGTAGGTCGGTTTCCTCTTGCTTATGACTTTCATAAGATAAGGGAACGTATTCTGTACATATATAATCAGAATCCTCAGTAGGCTTTTCACTTATGCTTGCGATATTCTTAGCTTCATCCTTACTTAGATATCCCTCAATCCGTTTCTTCTGCTCTATTTTCCCCTTTACAATGCATATATAATATTTTCCCAGTGTACGTTCCTTAAGAAGTCTTGACATCTCCTGAAGGCCATATAAGGATTTACCAGCAATCAGAAGTCCACTGGTATTCCGGTCCAGACGGTTACAGATACCCGGCTTAAAGCTGGCCAACTGCTCATTAGTAAGTTGATTGGTGGAAAGTAGATAGGAAATGATATGTTCAACGATGGACACATCCTCCTTGACTGCCTTCTGTGATAAGATACCCAAGGGTTTATTAATAATAAGGATGTGTTTATCTTCATAAATTACATCCAGGTTATGTTCTACATTAGTAGTGTCAACTAATTCGCTAAAGTTTGCAATGGTCTCGTCGGATAAGAAAAGCTTAATTTCATCTTGAAGGGCTAGTATTTCTGAGCCCAAAGCCTTCTTACCATTCAATACGATATTCTTCTTGCGTAGCATCTTATATATAAAGCTTTTGGGAGCTTTATTCAATAGCTTAACCAGTAATTTATCTAGCCGCTGTCCGGCTTCATTCTGTTGCACAACAAACTGCTTCATATTATCTCCTTGTTACAACCATTTTGGCGCTGAACACTCGAATCCATTTTGTGATTCACAGGGTTCAGATTAGTGCATTTATTCTATCATGTAATATAATACATGGATTACAATCATATCGCTAATTCTGCCATAGAGTGGATATAATAGTCAGCCAGTCTTCTATTCTGTTCATAATCCTTTTCGGAAAATTCATCATAAACAGCACAGACCTTCATATTTGCATTTTTTCCTGCCATTATTCCCTGCATTACATCCTCAAAGACTAAAACCCGTTCCGGTTCAATCATCAAATCCTTCGCAACCAGCAGATAAATATCCGGTGAAGGTTTCCCTTTTAAAACCTCACAGGAGGTTCTGATTGAAGTAAAATACTCTCCAATCTGATGCTTCTCTACGATAAGATCTACAAGTTCCCTTGAATTACTAGTGGCGATTCCAGCAGGAATATCATTTGCCTTAAGAAAAGATAGCAATTCCCTAGCACCTTCCTTTAATGGCACCTCCTTATGATATTTATCCCAAGCCATACGATTCCAATCACTCTTAATCTGCTCTAAACTATCCGGTATCCCAAACCGTTCCTTAAAATAAGCAGCCGTCTCTGAAAAGCTCATTCCTGAGATACACTCCTGCAAGTCATGGGGAAGCTCTATACCGTAACGGTTTAAGTATTCTATATCAATACTCTTCCACATCCACATGGAATCAACTAGAGTACCGTCCAAATCAAAAATAACCGCTTCAATATTCTTAAACATATTTATCTTCTCCTTTTAACTAGAGCATAAGCCACTTACTCACGACAGAAGTCATAGAATGCGCGGCTTATTACTTCATGTATGCCACGAAATCGTATCCATACGAAGTCTATCTGAATTTTGATATATTAATAATATAAATACGTCAATATTACTAGTACATCATATTATCTCAGACTCTTCAGATACTCGATTTCCTGTGTAGTTAATCTCCTGTATTCTCCGGGTGCAAGCTCTGGATCCAGTATTAGGCCTCCCATAGACAGTCGTTTTAAATAAACAACCTTTTTACCTACAGCCTCAAACATTCTTTTTACCTGATGAAATTTACCCTCATGGATCGTAAGTTCAATCTCTGAAACCTCGCCAGATGTAATAATATCAAGCTTAGCCGGAAGTGTTACATAATTCTCTTCAATCGAAACACCTATCTGAAATGCTTCCTGATCACTAACAGTCACCTGTCCATCTACTCTAGCATAATAAACCTTGTCTACATGCTTCTTTGGTGAAAGCAGTCTATGAGCGAGTTCTCCGTCATTAGTCAGTAGTAGAAACCCTTCTGTATCCTTATCCAGACGACCGACTGGAAACAAATCCTTACGCAGTGTATCTTCAACCAGGTCTATTACAGTTTTATTAAGGTTATCCGCTGTAGCGGAGACGACACCTACCGGCTTATGAAGCATGAGATAGGTATACTCTTGATATTCGACAAGCTGTCCATCAAAGTGCACCTCGTCCCTACCAACAACCACCTTAGCCTCGGGTTTTACACAAATCGTTCCATTAATTTCTACACGTTTATTGCGAATCCAACCCTTAAGCTCACTTCTCGTTCCAATTCTCATATCGGACAGATATCTATCCAGTCTGAGCTGTTTTGACATAATAACCTCCAGATTTTTCATACACAACTTTTCATTTATATAGACCTCTTACATCCATCTCCAGCCAGGCAGATATTTATTCTTGAAGCTACCCTTTGCTGTCTTACCCCAGCCTAATGGGAAACCATCGACACAAACTAATTGCCAGCCATCTTCATATATGTTATCTATTTCTATTGCTTCACATTTTAGATATCGGATTGCCTCCGATTCACTACTTGGTATATTAATAACCTTATCATATTCTTTTGTGCTGAGTGCACTGGCCAAAGCCTGTGCCGGCTCAAATCGCTGTTTCTTCATTTCGCCAAGTAATAGACCTTGCCTTAAGATTCTTAAACCCTTTAAATCCGGGAGCCCCTCCGGCACTTTATAGACTCTGTTATCATGGACGTGAAGACCCTCTATATTATTATCTGAGGCTTGTCCCCCCTTGATTAGTCGGACATCATCTAAGAAATCATATGTTTCCTTAGATATCTGGTCTATCTGCTTAGAAGGTAGGCTCCATGTACTCTTCACGGGTGAAGCGTTATTATCTTCTTTATGGAGTAAGGCGATAAAATGTCCTTCTCCATTAATCTTATGGGGCCAAAGACGAATACAATTTTTCAGTTCTTCCCTACGGGCAGGATCCAGGGCTATCTCAGAAGCTTTAGATGCTGAGAAAGAAGGTGGTTCACTAATGCGTTGCAACCATTCTGGCTTACCACAGTCGAACCCTTCATAGGATAGACTGAATTCCTCTCTGACAGACGCCTCCGGAAATGCATTTATTACATGGAACTCAGGACATTGTTCCATTAGGTAGGAAATCGTCCCCTCATTTTCTTCAGGTGAAAAGGTACAGGTGGAATAAAGCATAGTACCACCCGGTTTTAGCATTTTCGCCGCAAAGAGTATAATTTCCTTCTGTAATTTATTATAATAGTCAACTCCGTATTGCTCCCAGTTTTTCATAATGGAAGGACTTTTACGAAACATTCCCTCTCCAGAACATGGGGCATCAATCAATATCTTATCAAAATACTCTGGGAAATACTCTGTGAGCTTATTCGGCGCTTCCGACAATATTAGTGCATTACGGATTCCAAACAATTCAACATTCTTAAGCAGAGCCTTAGCTCTGGAATTGCTAATATCATTGGTTACTAGAAGTCCCTCTCCCATGAGCTTTGCTCCTAGCTCTGTGCTCTTCCCGCCCGGTGCTGCACAGATATCCAATACCTTATCGCCCTTTTCGATCGGTAGCAGGCTGGCAGGTGTCATCGCACTAGGTTCCTGGATATAGTACAGACCAGCATGATAATAGGGGTGTCTAGCCGGTTGTTCCTTAGTATTATAATAATAACCGTTAGCTACCCAAGGAATTCGTTTTATGGAAAAAGGACAGATCCTTTCGAATTCTTTGGTGGATATCTTCAAGGTATTTACTCGTAATCCACCAAAATGTGGTTTGGAATAACACTGTAAATACTCCTCATATTCTTCCCCCAAAAGCCTTCTCATTCTGTCCTCAAATAATATAGGTAAGTTCACTTTAACCTCCATGATGCCATGTTGAAGCACTAATAATATCTGAAAGTGCTTTTATTTACATCTCTATCTTAAGCTCTGTGCACGGTAACGCTGTGAAATCATATCCAAATTCTTATTGAACTGCTCTAACTCAACACGGTCGCCTACCTGGTAGATACGGAAGAATTCATCCTGTATTTTAATTACCTCTTGCTTGTTCGCAACCTTATATAGATTCTGGATATTAGTCAGAATATCAGCCACGATATTGGCTTTAATCGTAAAGGAATTCTGTGCATCCATTATCTCATCACGGACCACACTCATCTCACGGTCAAGGATAAGAATCGCTTCCGCTGCGGAAGACAGCCTTTCCCTGATATGATGTGGCATGTTCTGCTTATATTTATATCTTAAGGAATGCTCAATGGTAGCCCAGAAGTTCATAGCCAGAGTCCTAATCTGAATCTCTGCCTGAAGCTCCCTAGTGCCCTTCAGTGTCTCAACATTATAGTATACAATCATATGATAGGAACGATATCCACTCTCCTTCATATTATCAATATAATCCTTTTCACTCTTTACTCTCATATCGGAACGTTTCTTGATGATATCAACTACCTTATAGATATCCTCTACAAACTGGCATATAATTCGGAGACCTGCGATATCCTCTATCTTTTCTTCAAAATTCACCAGGTCCATATTCTTCTTCTGTGCTTTTTCTAGAATACTTGAGATAGTCTTAACTCTTCCAGTTACCTGTTCGATCGGTGAATATGCTCCGACATGCTTATATTCTTCAGTAATATGATTGAATTTTACGATTAGTTCATCAACTGCCAATGCATAGGGATCGAGAATCTCTCTCCATAGTTGTATTTCCATCTATTACTTACCTCCTAAAAAAACTCTATTTAAAACTGACATTAGTCCTCTAATTCAAGCATCATCATGGATAATATAGCAAATCCTGCTGTCTCAGTCCTTAATATTCTTCTCCCCAAGGATATAGGCATAATATCATTAGTTCTAGCAAGCTCAATCTCCGAAGGTTCAAAGCCTCCTTCAGGCCCGATTAGGATACCAATCGTAGTGTGTGCCTTAAGTGAACCTATGATTTCTCTCGTAAGCTGAATGCCTCTGGCATTCTCATAGGGAATTACCGATAAATCAAAGGTACCTGCTTTCTTAATAGCTTCTTTGTAGGAATGTACTGGCATTATCTTCGGAATAAAACCCCTACCACTCTGCTTTGCTGCACTTTCAGCTATAGACTGCCACCGTTCTAATTTCTTATCTTCTTTTTTCCTATCATCTAGCTTCATGACACTTCTGGCTGTCATGACGGGGATTATCTCGTATACTCCCAATTCAACTGCCTTCTGAATAATAAGTTCCATCTTATCCTTCTTGGGCAAACCTTGGAATAATGTAACTCTAGCCGTAAGCTCTGTATCGGACTCTTTGGTGGACTGTATCTCGGCTTCAATCACAGAATCTGACACCTCTTTAATTATACAACAACAATCTTTTCCTTGTCCATTACAAATTATGATTTCATCGCCCTGTTTCATTCGAAGAACGTTCTTAATATGGTTTACATCTGAGCCAAGGATCGTAACCGTAGCTTCTTGAATCTGCTCTGGATTTACATAAAAACGATGCATAAAGCACTCCTTATCATTATATATTTCGTAGATCAATGTATTTGTTAAAATATACATTATATTGATATATCATAAACATACGTTAATGTCTTAAAAAGGGCCTATCCAAGAAACAAATCCAGAAGATACCTCTTACAATCCATTATACATCAATGAGAACATATGTTCAATATCTTTTTAATGATTTTCTGGAGTGATTTTCTAGAGACAAAAGAAGGTAATAAAGTGCGAATTAAAGCGATGCTGTTACTTTACTTTTGAGTAAATGATTTGGAGTACACCGAACCAGCTAGAGAAGCAGGAAAGATGTACTCCTTATTTATTCTATCATACAGTAGTATTAATTTATACAGCATCATTTTTCTGTGCCACGAAACTTACCCAGTCTCCCATTCGGATAACCTCAATAATCTTAAATTGATTATTTCGAAGCGCTTGTTCTACAGCTGTCTCCTTCATATTGATAATGCCTGAGCTGATAAATATTCCTCCAGGTTTCATGTTCTCTCCAATCACTGCGGATAAGGGAATAATGACATCAGCAAGAATATTGGCAACAACAAGATCAAAATGGTCCTTTCCGACCATATTTCTGAAGCTGACATCCTCGATGATGTTACCTGTTATGAAGGAAATCCCATTATAAGAAGTATCTCCGACTGAAGTTTTAGCTATACTTTTTAGCTCCATAGCTGCAATCTTATTAACTCCAGCATTCTCGATCGCCGAATCAGTGGCAAGTGGGTCTATATCAATACCCAGTACCTCAGCAGCGCCGAATTTCTTCGCTATAATAGATAATATACCACTTCCGCTACCCGCATCAAGAACAGTAAAACCCGGTTTCATATATTTTTTTAGACTTAGGATGCAGAGCTTTGTCGTCTCATGAGATCCGGTACCAAAGGAAGTCCCAGGATCAATTTCAATTACCATATCCGTATCCTTAACGTCCCTTAACTCTTCCCAGGTTGGCTTAATAACGATTGTATCATCAATACGAAATGGCTTAAAAAATTCTTTCCAGTTATTGATCCAATCCTTATCCTCTGTCTCAGATACCTCTATTCTCCCACTGCCTACAGATACAAATTCCGATAGCTCAGTGAGACCCTCCTTCACCTTCTCCATAATATCGTTAGAGTCCTCCGAAGGATTTACATAAAAACTAACAACAGCCAAGCCGTCGTCCTCACCTAACTCGGGAAGAAAATCAATAAATAGACGTTTCTTCTCTTCCTCCGTAATAGGTACCTTATCACTTACTTCAATTCCCTCAATACCAAGATCATTTAGCATGTCACTGATTAAGTCAACTGCATCAGTGGTAGTGTCTAGCGTAAATTTAGTCCATTTCATATCTTGCCTCTTTCATGTACCATCTCAGTGTTTTTCCCTTTACACTAGCGTCCATGCCTGCGACTTGCTCGCAGGCCTAAATTCAACGTGCGAATTATGCTTTTCAATAATTCACACTAACCCATAAACAAAGCATAGCCTCACAAATGAGATAATTCCTTATAATACATCTCATCTGTGAGGCTTATTATTATTTCCAGAACTTCTTCTTACTCTTATCCTTATCACTATCATTATCCGGATTTTCATCTCGTTTACCGGTCATAGCTTCATCGAATTTTTTCAGCAGTTCCTTCTGTTCGGAATTCAATCCGGTAGGAATCTGTACCACTAAGGTAACATAATGGTCACCTCTGACACTCTTATTTCTTAGTGTTGGCACACCCTTCTCTCTCAAGCGAACCTTAGTATCTGTCTGGGTTCCCGGCTTTACATTATATATTACATCTCCATCAACAGTGCTGATCTTGACATCGCCACCCAAGGTTGCCGTAGCATAGGAAATCGGAGCGGTGGAGAATATATCATAC